>NZ_JAGPXQ010000080.1:0-12932 GCF_018070435.1 Micromonospora sp. C51
CCCCAGGACCCCCCGCCCACTCCCACCCGGGTGATCATGAATTTGGTGCGGCTGGGTCCGGCGTGGCGCGACACCCACTTCAGGGTCAACCTGGCGGTGGGGGCCGGGGAGGGCGGGGGGTCCTGGGGGTTCGGGACGTGTGGCCCTGCTGGGTGGGGGTGCGCGGGGCGCACCGTGGGGAGGTACCAGGCGAATGCGAGGGAGCCCGACCATGGAAACCGGCTACACCGTCGAACAATTGCGGGCCGCCGCGACCGACGCGGTCCGGGCACCGTCCCTGCACAACGTCCAGCCGTGGCGGTTCCGGCTGCGCGACGGCGGGATCGAGGTACTCCTCGACTCGACCCGGCGGCTGCCCGCCACCGACCCGAGCGGCTGGGGCGCCCGCGTCGCCGGCGGAGCCGCGCTGTTCAACCTGCGCCTCGCCCTGGCGGTGGCCGGCGCCCCGGCGACGGTACGACTGCGTCCGTACCCGTCGGAACCGGACGTGCTGGCCCGGCTGGTGCCGGACCTGCCGCGCCGACCCAGTCCCGTCGAGCAGAGCCTCTACGCGGCCATTCCACGCCGGTTCAGCAACCGTGCCCCGTTCTGGCCCGACCCGGTCCCGGCCGACTCTCGCTGGCGGCTGGGTGAGGCGGCTCGGACCGAACACTGCTGGCTGGAGCTGCTCATCGGGGTGAGCGCCGTCAACGCCTTCGCCGAGATCGCTCGCGGCGCACACCGGGTACTCGAACGCGACCCCGCCTACCGGGCGGAGCGCGAGGCGTGGGTACGCGCCGGGGACGAGCCGGACGGCGTCCCGGTCACCGCCAGCGGTCCCCGGGCCGAGCCGCAGGACCTGCTTCCCTCGCGTGGCTTCGGCGGCACCCAGCGGGCGCCCGGGCGCGACTTCGAGCCGGAGCCACTCGTGGCGGTGCTCGGCTCCGCCGGCAACACCGCCGTCGACCAGGTGGTCGCGGGCCAGGCGCTGCAACGGGTACTGCTGACCGCCACCGACGCCGGGCTGTCCGTGTCGATGCTGTCTCAACCGATCGAGGTGCCGTCGGCCCGGGAGCAGCTCCGGCTGTCGCTGGGACGGTTCGGCACGCCGCAGATGGTGATGCGGATCGGGTACGGCCAGCCGGGCTGGCCCACCCCTCGCCGCTCGGTGGACGAGGTGCTGGACCTGCCGGTGCACCTCGCTTGAGGCGACCGGCCGTCAGCGGGGTGGCACCGGCGACGGACGGTCGGTGGTCAGGGCCGCGAGCAGGCCGGCCTCCCGGTCCGGGTCCAGACCGACCGGCTGCCGTGCCGGTCGACCGGCGCGGGCCGGCACCGAACCCACCCGGCGCAACCAGGCCCAGGTGTCGACGACGGTCTCGGTCACCGGTCGGCAGCTGAGCCCGTCAGCGTACGCACGGGTGACGTCCATCTGCTGCATCCACCGGTACTCGTGCCCCGGTGGGATCCAGATCGGCAGATCGTTCCACGGTTCCACACCGGCGGCGAGCAGTTGCTCCGGCTCGGCCCAGCGCAGTCGGGCGTCAGCGCCGGTGGCCGTAACGCCGACGGTGAGCAGCTCGCCCATGGTGGTGTGCCCGGGTCGGCTCACCACGTTCACCGCTCCAGCCTGACCGGCGGCCCCGGCGTCCAGCAGAAAGGCCACCAGGTCGCGGACGTCAACGTACTGCACGGGCAGGTCGGCAGGGCCGGGTGCGAGCACGTCACCGCCCCGGGCGAGACGGTTGAGCCACCACGGCAGCCGGCCGATGTCCTCACCGGGACCGAGAATCAGCCCGGCCCGGGCGAGCAGCACCCGGTCACCGAACACCGCGCGTAGGGCCTGCTCGGCACCGGCCTTGAGCGTCGGGTAATCACCGTCGACATCGTCCGGGTCGGCGGTCACCAGCGGCGCCTGTTCGGTCACCCCGGCCGGCACCGGCCGGGCGTACACCGAGCCGCTGGAGACGTAGACGTACTGCCCGACCCGTCCGGTCAGCATCCGCGCCGTCGCCTGGGCGGCGCGGGGTGCGCCGTCCCAGGTGTCGACGACGAGATCCCACTCCCCCTCGGCCAGCGCGGCCAACCCGTCGGCGGCGGTACGGTCGCCGACCAGTTGCCGTACGCCAGCCGGGGGCGCCCCGTGCCGCCCCCGGTTGAACGCCGTCACCGCCCAGCTGCGGTGGATCGCCTCGGCGACCACCGCCCCGCCCACGAATCCCGACCCGCCCAGCACGAGGAGTTTCATGTGAGCCACCCTGCCCGTTGTCGGCGGCGTCGGGGTGGCTCGTTCACCGTCAGCGGATCTGCCAACGGCAGAAGCCGACGACCTGTGCGGGGCCGGGTGGAAGGTGGGTGCCGTGTCCGGCGGGCGGCGTGGGCGTCCGCCGGACACGGCCGGGCGGTGCCGCGGGCACGGCGGGCACCACCAGCCAGTTCCTTGGTGAAAGGACGGCGAGTCCCATCGTCGGCCCCACCGGATGCGGCGTCAACAACTTCCGGAAAAATATCGGTAGCTAGTGCGGTGCCGCGCTGTCCCGGATGACGAGTTCGGTGGCGAGTTCCACCCGGGGGCTTTCCACCTGTTCGCCTCGGGCCAGCCGCAGCACCGTCCGCGCCGCCAGCATGCCCATCTCGGCGAGCGGCTGACGCACCGTGGTCAACGGCGGCGAACACCACCGCACCTCCGGCAGGTCGTCGAAACCCACCACGCTGATGTCGTCCGGTACACGCAGGCCGCGCTGCCGGACCGCCTCGTACACGCCCAGCGCCATCTGGTCGCTCGACGCGAAGATCGCCGTCGGCGGCTCGGTCAGCCCCAGCAGCCGCAACCCGCCGTTGAAACCGGCCTCGTGGTAGAAGTCGCCCGGGCAGACCAGGTCCTCATCGAAAGACAGCCCGGCGGCTTCCAGGGCCGCCCGGTACCCGTCCATCCGGGCCCGGCTGCACATCAACTGCAGCGGCCCGGCGATGAACCCGATCCGCCGGTGCCCCAGCCCGATCAGATACTCGGTCGCCCGCAGGCCCCCGGCCCAGTTGGTGGCACCGATAGTCGTCGCCTCCCGGGCCGGCAGGCCGTCCGCGTCGACGATCACCACCGGGATGCTCAGCCGGCGCAGCTCGGCCTGCAGGGGTGGCTCGACCATCGAGGTCACGAAGATCACGCCCTCGGTGCCGCGGCGGCGCATGCCGTCGAGCCACTGCTCCGCGGAGGAGGTCTGCCGGTGGATGGCCGACACGACGGTGCCCACCCCGGCAGCGTGCGCCACATCCTCCACACCCCGGATGATCTCCACCGCCCACGGACTGTCCAGGTCGTTGAAAACCAGATCCACCAACCCCGAACTGGCCCGCATACTCGGCGGCCGACGCCGGTACCCATGCCGCGTCAGCAACTCCTCCACCCGCTCACGGGTCTGCGGAGCCACATCCGAACGACCATTGATCACCCGGGACACCGTCGGCACCGACACCCCCGCCAGGTCCGCTATCGCGGAAATAGTGATCTTCCGGGTGTCTCTGGCAACCACGGCACTCCCCACCCAACCGGTACGGCGACAGCCCGCACCCTGCCCCGGGGCGGCCAGGGCGGGCAACCGGCCGCCCGCCCACACCCTAGTGCCGGAAATTTCACTCGACTATCGGTAGTTGGCGCAGTTCACTCCGAGGACCCCCGATCGGCACGCGGCGCGGCCGCGCTGTCCCGGATGACGAGTTCGGTGGCGAGTTCCACCCGGGGGCTTTCCACCTTCTCACCACGGGCCAGCCGCAACACCGTCCGCGCCGCCAACATACCCATCTCAGCCAGCGGCTGACGCACCGTGGTCAACGGCGGCGAACACCACCGCACCTCCGGCAGGTCGTCGAAACCCACCACGCTGATGTCGTCCGGCATCCGCAGACCGCGCTGCCGGACCGCCTCGTACACGCCCAGCGCCATCTGGTCGCTCGACGCGAAGATCGCCGTCGGCGGCTCGGTCAACCCCAGCAACCGCACCCCGCCGGAGAAACCGGCCTCGTGGTAGAAGTTGCCCGCCTGGATCAACCGGTCGTCTATCGGGATCCCGGCGGCTTCCAGAGCCGCCCGGTAGCCGTCCATGCGGGCCCGGCTGCACATCAACTGCGGCGGCCCGGCGATGAACCCGATCCGCCGGTGCCCCAGCCCGATCAGATACTCCGTCGCCCGCAGGCTTCCCGCCCAGTTGGTGGCGCCGATGGTCGGCGCGTCCTGGGCGGGGACACCCGCCGGGTCGACGATCACGGCGGGGATGTTCAGCCGGCGCAACTCGGCCTGCTGCGGCGGTTCGAGGGTGGAGGTCACGAAGATGACCCCCTCGGTGGACCGGGTCCGGATGTTGTCCAGCCACTGCTTCGCCGAGGACGAGCGGCGGTGGATGGCCGACACGACGGTACCCACCCCGGCAGCGTGCGCCACATCCTCCACACCCCGGATGATCTCCACCGCCCACGGACTGTCCAGGTCGTTGAAAACCAGATCCACCAACCCCGAACTGGCCCGCATACTCGGCGGCCGACGCCGGTACCCATGCCGCGTCAGCAACTCCTCCACCCGCTCACGGGTCTGCGGAGCCACATCCGAACGACCATTGATCACCCGGGACACCGTCGGCACCGACACCCCCGCCAGGCGGGCGATGGCCGCGATGGTCACTGTCCGGTTGTCGTTGGCAGCCATGCGCCCTCCCTACTTCGCTCATCCCTCGACGCCGCCGGCAGGAACGCCGACGGGCTGACGTACGGCGACGGCGCGGTGCCCGAGCGCCGGCGACGCCCGCTACTGCTTCTTCGCGACCCTGGTGATGTCCTTGACGATCTGGTCCGCCCGCTTCGTGCCGGCGATCAGCTGTGCCACACTCTCGTTCACCTGCTGACCCACGGCCGGCGGGTACGCCTGGTCAAGGTAGAGCTGGAAGCCGGTCGCGATGCCCAGGTTCGCCGCCACGACCTGGTTGTTGAGGTCCTTGATCCCGCCGACTGCGGCCTGGTTGGTGGGCAGCACCGCGCCGGTCTGTGCGGCCCGGCGCTGGTTCCTCGCCTGGAGCAGCGTCCGCAGGAACTCCACGGTTGCGGGCGGTGCGTCGCGGCCGACCACGAAGCCGTTGCCGCCACCGAACGCGTCGGTGGCCGAGCCCTTGCCGTCCTCCACGGCCGGGAAGGGGAAGAAGGCGAGGCGGTCACCGAGGCCGCGCTTGCTGGTCGAGGAGGACGCCTGCACCGATGGCGCCCACTGGCCCATCAGCTCCATGGCGGCCTCCTCGTTGCCCATCGTCGCGGCCTGTCCGGTCTCGGACCCGTACTCCGCGCGCAGGTAGCCCTTCTGGAACGGCTCCATGTCGACCAGTTCCCGGAGGCGTTCGCCGGCGGCGATGAAGACCGGCGTGTCGAAGTTGCGGTCCTCGGCCGCGCGCTGCAGCGCCTCGAGACCGCCGATCCGCATCGCCAGGTACGCCCAGTAGTAGTGCCCGGGCCACTTGTCCTTGCCGCCGAGCGCGATCGGGGCGATGTTGGCGGCCTTGAGCTTGTTGACCACTTCCAGCAGCTCGCCCCAGGTCTTCGGCGGCGTCTCGATGTTGGCCTTGGCGAAGTGGTCCCGGTTGTACCAGAAGCCGACCATGCCGATGTCGAACGGAATTCCGTAGATCTTGTCGTTCACCGTGTACGGCTGCAACGACGCAGGCAGCAGCTGACCGATCCAACCCTGGACCTCGCTGGTGATGTCCTTGACGAGACCGGCCTCGACCTGCTGTTGCAGTGCGCCGCCGCCCCACGACTGGAACAGGTCCGGTGGCATTGCCGCCTCGACCGCCCCGTTCAGCTTGGTCTTGAACGCCTCGACCTCCAACGGCTGTACCTCGACGGTGACGTGGGTGTGCTCGTTCTCGTACTGCCGAGCCAGGTCAGCCCAGACGCTGAGCATCGGCTCGGCGTCCTGGACGTGCCACCATCTGATCTTCTGCGGGTTCTCGGAAGCGCCGCTGTCCCCATCCCCGCAGCCGCCGAGCAGGAGTGCGCCGGCGCCCGCGCCGGCCAACCCCAGCAGCGACCGGCGGGAGAGGTGCGATGTCATGTTTCATCCCTTCGGGGAGGCGTAGTTACGCGGAGGGAACACCACCGCGATCAGCGGCGGCCATGAAAACGGGATCGCAAGTTTCGCTTCGATACCGGTATTTTCGACGTGATGGCCGGCACGTTACGACGGGCTTGCGTCGCCGGTCAAGGGGGTGTCGCGAGGGGACGCCAGCCGATACCGTGAGCGCAATCTTGGCACTTCCGGAGTATTTCCGGGAATAAACCGGGATCGTGACCTGAAGGAGTCGAACATGTCGACCGAGATCGCAGACGTGGCTATCGCCCGGTCGATCCGCAACCCCGTCCTCACCGGCTTCCATCCGGATCCGTCCATCCTGCGGGTCGATGACGACTACTACCTGGCGACCTCGACATTCGAGTGGTACCCCGGCGTACGGGTGCACCACTCGAAGGACCTCGTCCACTGGCGGGAGCTCGGCGGGATCATCACCGAACGACGCCTGCTCGACCTGCGCGGGTGCGGCGACTCCAACGGGATCTGGGCACCCGACCTCACGTACCACGACGGACTGTTCTACCTGGTCTACAGCGACGTCGCCAGCTTCGCCAGCGGGTACTGGGACGCACAGAACTTCCTCACCACCGCGCCGACCATCACGGGACCATGGTCGGACCCGGTACGGCTGCACTCGCACGGCTTCGACGCCGCGCTGTTCCACGACGACGACGGCACCTCCTGGCTGCTGGCGATGAGTGCTGACTGGCGGCCGGGGCGCGACCGCTTCGGTGGCATCGAGATTCAGCAGTATGACCCGGCCCGACGGCAACTGGTCGGCCGACCCCGGATCATCTTCACCGGCACCGAGGTGGGGCTGACCGAGGGACCGCACCTCTACCGGCACGACGGCTGGTACTGGCTGGTCACCGCCGAAGGCGGCACCAGTTGGGAACACCAGGTCACCGTGGCCCGGTCGCGAGATCTGTTCGGGCCGTACGAGGTGGACCCGGCCGGGCCCCTGCTCACCTCGGTCGGCCGCCCGGAACTGACGCTCCAGAAGGCCGGCCACGGCAGTCTGGTCCGCACCCAGCGTGGTGAGTGGTACCTGGCCCACCTGGTGGCTCGTCCCTACACACCCCTCGGCAACTGCGTACTCGGGCGGGAGACCGCAATTCAGAAGGTCGACTGGTCACCGGGAGGCTGGCCGTGCGTGCCCGGCCGGGTGCCGGCCGACGAGATCCCCGCCCCGGACCTGCCGGCCCATCCGTGGCCCGACGAGCCGGCCACCGACCACTTCGACGCTCCGCAGCTGGGCCCCGGCTGGTCGACCCTGCGCCGACCGGCGACGGACGACTGGATCGACCTGCGCTCCCGCCCGTCGCACCTGCGGGTGCACGGTGGCCAGTCCCCCGTCGGTAAGCAGACGCCGAGCCTGGTGGCGCGACCGGTGGGTGCGGTCCACTGCTCGCTGGAGACCGTCGTCGAGTTCGACCCGGGCGACCATCGGCACCTGGCGGGCATCACCGGCTACTACAACACCGAGAACTGGCACCACCTCTACCTGACCCGCGCCGATGACGGACGGTCGGTGCTGGAGCTGCTCAGCTGCGACGGCGGCCACCGCACCGCGTACCCGCACCTGACCGTCGACACCGGCGGCCGGCTGCGGGTGGGCCTGCGGGTCACCTTCGACGGCCCGGTACTGCACTTCGCGTACGACCTCGGTGACGGTTGGCGGCGGCTGCCGGTGGAACTGGACGCCACCATCCTCTCGGACGAACACGCGGCCCGGATCGTCGACGGCGAACCGGCGGCCTGGGGCTTCACCGGCGCCCTGCTCGGCCTCTGGGTGCAGGACATCGGCGGCGACGGGCGCTACGCCGACTTCGACCACGCCACCTATCTCGAACACTGATCCGCATCGACCGGCGGCGTACGCCGGCCGACCGACCTGCTGCCGGCGGGCCCTAGCCCCGGGCCGGCTCGCTCCCGTCCACGGAACCCGCGGGAGCGAGCCGGCCCGGCCACTTTTCACGACGGGTGGCGGGGAGTCGATCAGGGGGCATGGAGCCGGCGTGGATCCGGAAGTTTCCGGTTGTAAACCGGACGTTCCAGCAGTGCACACGGGCCACTTCCGGAAGTTTTCGTGGTTGACTGCGACCATCGATGGCCCTAACGTTTCGGCCAAGTTACCGATCGACATCCGGAAAAATATCGGCACCCTCCGCGACCATGTGACACGTCCGGCCACGGTGCCGCGTACCGCTGCCAACCTGCTCAGCACCGGCCCGAACCCGGCGCTTCATGATCGACATCTGTCGATTGGAGATCGAGAGGAATGCAGATGAAGTTGAGACGGTGGATGGCCGTCGGAGCGGTCGCCGTCGCGACCGCTGCGACATTGAACATGGTGCCGGCCACGGCCGGCCGGCCGTACGACCCGACCGCGAAGACCCTGGGCGCCCTCGGCCTGCGCCACGGCCTGCAGATCGGCACCGCGGTCAGCGCGGACGCCCTCAACGACAGCGCCGACCCGGAATACCGCAAGATCGCCGGATCCGAGTTCGTCTCGGTCACCGCCGAGAACGCCATGAAGTGGGAGAGTCTCGAACCCACCCGCGGCACCTACAACTGGGAACCGGCCGACCAGCTCATCAACTTCGCCAAGCGCAACCGCCAGAGCGTACGGGGTCACGTGCTCGTCTGGCACAACCAGCTGCCGCAGTGGCTGACCGAGGGGGTCGCCGACGGCTCCATCAGCAAGCAGGAGCTGCGCGAGCTGCTGCGCAAGCACATCACCACGGTGGTCAAGCGCTACAAGGGCAAGATCTGGCAGTGGGACGTCGTCAACGAGGCGGTCAGCGACCCCTGGGACACCCCGCCCACCCTGCACTACAAGGGTTTCTGGGCCGAGAACCTCGGGCCCGGCTACATCGCTGACGCGTTCCGGTGGGCCCGCGCCGCCGACCCCAGGGCGCTGTTGTTCTACAACGACTACAACATCGAGGCGTTCGGCTCCGGCAACCCGGCCGACGACAAGACCCAGTTCGTCTACGACATGGTCAAGCGGCTGCGCGCCCAGGGCGTACCGATCGACGGCGTCGGCGCGCAGGGCCACCTCGGCACCCAGTACGGCAACTTCAACACCTTCCAGGTGACCGAGGCGCTGAAGAAGTTCACCTCGCTCGGCGTGGCGACCGCGTTCACCGAGGTGGACGTCCGCAGCCAGATGACCGAGGCGGTCCAGGCCGGCAACTCCGAGGAGATCAACCCCAGGTTGCAGGCGTCGGCCGCCAACCACAGCGTGCTGATGAAGGCCTGCCTGCTCGTCCGCAGCTGCCTCTCGTACACCGTCTGGGGCTTCAGCGACAAGCACTCCTGGGTGCCCGGCTGGTTCGACGACCCGCCGGAGGGCCTGGCCACCATCATGGACGAGAACTACCAGCCCAAGCTGGCCTACCACGAGATCAAGTCTGACCTGATCCTCGCCGGCCCGCCGTTCGTCCTGCCCCGCACCGCACCCAAGCCCCGCCGCTGATCGTCGCGGCGGGTGGACCAGCCATCCACCACCAGCGGGCCGTGTGGGGCGCCGAGCGCCCCACACGGCCCACCAGCGGAAGGTCCGACCGATGTCGTCCACCACGCAGCCCCTGCGTCCCCCGCCTGCCGCGTCCAGGCTGGGCGTCGGACCGCCACCGGTACGGCCCACCGAGGTGATCGGCACCGAACGGGTCGTGTGCCTCACCTTCGATGACGGACCGCACCCGGAGCACACCCCGCACCTGCTCGACATCTTGGCCGCCCACGACGTCCGGGCGGTCTTTTTCCTTCAGGGCGACCGGGTCATCGAGCACCCCGAGCTGGTCCGCCGGATCGTCGCGGCCGGGCACGCGCTGGGCAACCACAGCATGCACCACGACGACATGGGCGCCTGGGCCGCCGGACGGATCGCCTCGGACCTGCTGGAGACCAACGCGGTCATCCGGCACGCGGTCCCGCACATCCGGGTCCCCTACTTCCGGGCACCGTACGGCGCCTGGGGCCAGACACCCAGCGTGGCCACGGCACTCGGGATGCGGCCGATGGGCTGGCGGCTCGCCGTCACGGACTGGGAACCACCCGGCACGGACGAACTGCTGCGGCGTCTCGTCGAGGGCGTCGCACCGGGTGCCGTGGTGCTGCTGCACGACGGCGGCGGCGATCGCAGTCAGACCGTCGACGCCGTCGACCGGGCCATCCCCGCCCTATCCGCGGACGGCTGGCGCTTCGCCCTGCCCACCAGTGCCGACGGCCGCTGACGGCCGCCGACCGGCCATCGCCCAGACAGGCGTACGCCTCACGGCTCAGATCATGCACGCACATCGAAAGGATCGCGTGGGCGGTCAGGATGTCAGGATGCGATTGACAGGCACAGGTCCTCTACCGTTTCCCAGAGCTTTCGTTCACGATCGGGGTCGTAGGACTCCTTGGACGAGGAGACTTCTCGTGTGCGGTCGATGTAGGAACCGGACGGTGCCGGGATGCGGCCGAGCGCGACGTCGGCGAGGTGTTGGCCGGCGCTCTTCTGGCTCGAGGCTATCGGGGTCAGCGTCATCAGCGGCATGATCCGTCGCCCCACGAACCGGACGACTGCGCCTGCTTCGCGGCTCAGGCCGGTGCCGGGCACGAACCCGGGATTGTAGGCGACAACGTCGACGCCCTGTGGCAAACGTCGTGCGTACTCGTGGACGAGGTATATCGCGGCGAGCTTGCTGGTGGAGTATGCGGTCCCTCCCGCTGTGACGGTGTTCGGCTTCGGGAACGCGCGGATGCGGGCCAGGCTCGCCGGGTCCTGCCATGACGGCGCGGGCATCATTCCCGCGTTGTGGCGAAAATCGCCGAAGTGAGCGTCGCTGACGGTGAGGACGATCCGTGACGGCGCCTTGAATCTGTCCTGCAGAAGGCGGAGAAGGACGTGATTGGCGAGGACGTTGACAGCGAATGTCGCCTCGAACCCGTCCGGGCTCTCCGTGACGTTGTTCGTGCAGAGCCGGCCGGCGTTGCCGACGAATCCACGCAGCGGTGGCAGATCTCCGGTATCGAGCCGTTGGATCAGCTCGTCAGCCGCCGCGCGGACGCTGCCCAGTGACAACAGGTCCGTCGGGATTGATGTCACGGCGCGTCCGCCTTGGCCTAGATGAGCGGCGAGCTCAGTTCCTGCGGCGCCACGGGCAAGGAGCACGAGGTGCGCCTCAGGATCGCCTTCGAGGATGCGCTCGACGGCGACACGGCCGAAACCCTGAGTCGCGCCGGTCATGACAATCGTGTGGGTCACAGAAATTCTCCCTTGTTGAAGACAGTGGACGTGCCCGATGCGTATCGCTTGCTCACGAGATCGCCGTTGATCGCGTTGTCCGGATTCCTGAGGCTGCGGTGCACCTGGGTGAGGTCGACGACCCGTGAAGGCGCCGCAGACGGTTGGAGGCGCCAGCGATCCGGGCGACGGCGGTGCGCGGCAGCAGCCGCGCGGGCCAGGCCAGGACCCGGTTGACGGGCCCGAGTAGGACACCGCACACCGCCGAACGTAGTTGTGGAGGGTCTGGGCCGAGACGGTTTCCGAGGTGTCGGCGGACGGACCGATTGTGGCTGAGATGCCGTCGAAGAAGTCGGTTGCGCTCGCGCCGGGGGGGGCGCGGCCATGACGTGCATGCCGGTGCCGCTTCGAAGACCGAGAACAGGCCCATGCCCGCGTTGTTGACGACGACATCGAGCCGGCCGAAACGATCGACAGTCGCGGTCACAGCCTCAGCGACCGATGCCTCGTCGCGAATGTCGAGGGCCTGCACCATAAGCCGGTGGAACTGGTCGCCGGCCCACTGGGCCGGGTCGCGCAGCGTCGCGACGACGTTCTGCCCCTCGGCGAGGAACTTCTCCACCGCGCGGTGGGCCGAAGCCCGACGATCTGCCGGTGACGAGGGCGGTCCGTGTCATGCCCACCCCTTAACTATGTCACATAAATTTACCTTGTATAGCTACGGTAGCTCCCCTCTGTCCGATCGTCAATGGTGCCCTTTTACGAGATAAAGTAAGCCGCATGTCACCCCGACCTCCCGCCTCCGAACGACTCGACCGCGACGAGGTCCTGTCCACCGCCCTCGCCATCGCCGACGCAGACGGACTCGACGCCGTCACGCTGCGCCGGGTCGCCGCCGCCTGGAACGTCACACCAATGGCGCTGTACTGGCACTTCAAGGACAAGGACGCCCTGCTCGACGCGCTGGTCGAACGGATCCTCGGCGAGGTGGACCTGACCGCCAGCGGCAAGGCCGACCTGCGTACCGTGATGACGGCCCTGCTGCGCGTCCTGCGCGCGCACCCCGCCCTCGCCGAGATCACGCCGATCCGCCTCATGCGCACGGACGCCGGCATCGATCTGGCCGAGCGGGTCATCGCACTGCTGCGCGCCGAGGGGCACTCGCCGGTGGCCGCCGCCCAGCTAAGCATTTTCCTGCTCAACGCGCTGATCGGGTTGGTGATCCGCCAGCCGGGTGACCCCGCCGCCGCCGACCCGGCCCTGCGGGAGTCCCTGCTCACAGCCAAGCGCGCGCGACTGAAGTCACTCTCCCCGCAGGACTACCCCAACCTGACCGAAACCGCCGACTTCTTCCTCGGCCTGCCCGACGAGCAGGAGTACTACGAGCGAGGTCTGACCATGCTCCTCGACGGGGTACGTCTCACCTGACCAGCCGGGCACAGGGGACTCTGCGAAGTGTCAATCCCCTGGAATCGTGGAGGACTTGATGTTCCCCGGGTTCGGTGGAGTCGGGTTGGTTGACTCGTCAGGCTCGTCGCTCGTTGAGGAGAGACGTGCCGAGGAGATACCCACCGGAGTTTCGTCGCAAGGTCCTCGATCTGCTCAAGGCCG
>NZ_JAGPXQ010000081.1:0-12247 GCF_018070435.1 Micromonospora sp. C51
CACTCAGGCCGTACTCGCACTCGCCCGCCGCCGAATCAACGTCCTGTGGGCACTCCTGCGTGACAGACGGTGCTACCAACCCGTACCGCCTGCCGCTATCGCGGCTTGACAACGTCATTGGGAGGTCTCCTCATGCTGCTCAGGACTGGGCTATTCGCTGCGAATCTGGAAGCGTGGCCGCCGCGATACGCAGACGGTAGCGGGCAGGCCGACCCGAGTCGGGACCGACTGCCCAGGTACACCGTCCAGTCACGCCAGAGCCCTTGCCAGGGCGATCCAACCACGACACCGTCCGACCACCCGCGGCGACGGGAAACCGGGCGAAGACCAGGTGCTCGACGACTTCGGTGATGAGCAGCGGACAGCCGCCACCGAGAACGCGTTCGGGCTGGCCGCGATGGGCTCGGCGAACGAGGTCTGCGCCGACGTGTGGATTCCCGGGTTCGCCGACGCCCCGGCGGATGCCCGCCCACGCACCGGTGACGGTCCCAGAGCGGTACGCGGCGGTGCCGCCGACGTCTACCCGTGGCAGGGCTGCGACGAATGGCTGCTGCTACTCGCCGCCACCCGGTACGAGCACGCCCAGTTCACCGCGGTCCGCCCGGTCGCACCATTGCCACCCCGCCATTAGCCCCAGCCGCCGGACAAGACAGATGCGCCACGACGCGCAGAGGGATCAGCGCTCGCCACGAACGTCGTCGTGACGTGCTGGGTCCTCCGGCTCACGGCTCTGCCGATGAGCGGATGTTGGCGGACAGCAGCGGTGATCGAGGATATGAGGCATGAGCCACCAGCATCACACCTTTCACAATCCTCCGTCGGCTACGCCAGCCGATGTGCGGACTGCTCTCGATCGCGAAGACATCAGCGCTGCCCTGAATGCCATGGTGGGGTGCGCGTTATACGGCGACGGCGATTGGAAAGAGTCGCAGGATCTCTACCTGGCTCTGCTGGATCACGATGACCACCAGGTGCAGGCGCTCGCCGCCACCTGCCTTGGACACCTGGCAAGGGTCTACCGTCGACTCGACGAGGGGCGCGTCGTCGCCGCCTTGCGTGAACGGCGTGTCCGGCCTCATGTTCGGGGTACTGCCACCGACGCGTTGGAGGACATCGAGCTCTTCTTGCACCCTCAACGTGCGCGCTGGCGTGGACGGCTGTGGCGACTCGCCCGCCCATGGACTTGGTTCTGACGCCGCCGACCAGACGGTCAGCAGACACGAGCGGCCACTGGGCACGGCGTTCCGCTGTACCCGCGCTCCAACCGGTCCTACCGTGGAGAGCTGCCTGCGGTAGGCCTCCCCGATCCGCCGTAAAGATGCACGCGGTTGTCGGCATCATGGTCCGGCTCGCGATGGATGAACCCGTCGGGCTCTACCGCGCTGTTACCGACGTGCACTACCCAATCCTCGTAGAACCAGCTGGGGTTGCAGGCGCACTGAGTGAACGTGAACCGGAAGTTGGCCCGGTAGCGGCCCACCTGCCCCGGCGAGAGTGTGAACAGGCGGGTCGTGCCACGGTCGCGTGGATATGCCGCACGGCCGGGTAGCCGATCAACAATCGTCGTGGAACCCTTAACGGTGAGCCACAAGCCCACGTCGCGGGCTCGCTCTATGCCTCCACTGAGCACCTCGTCGTGGCGCACGTGGCCGGCTGCCTCGTCATAAAGCACCTCGTGGACGGCCACGTCGCACATCGGTAGTGAGGCAGGAAGTCGCACCGGCCGGTTCAGGCCACGGCGGAGATTGGCGTGCTGAGCGCCGCGTGCCGCTGCGCTCCACCGCACCCGCACTCGCTGGACTGTGATCACCGCACAACCATGACTCACAAGCGGCCAGCCTCGCCAGATGTTATCCCGCACATGCCGCCGGGCGTTGGAGTCCGCACCTGCGAGACCGACAGGTCAGCCGATCGCTCGCGCCGATGAGCGATTGCCGTCCAGCTACAGGTGCCCAGTGTCGTTGAAGCTGACCAAGGTCGGCGGTCGGTCGGAATCCCACTGCACGATGGTGATGGCGCAGTTGACCTGGTCAAGGCCAATCCACCGCCACTCCGGGCCGTCAAGCATGTGGCGGACGAACCATCCGATGACGAAGTTGTGCGTGATCAGCAGTTCGTACCGGTCGGTGTCACCGGCGACACCGAAGTGTGCGACGGCAGCTTGCAGGGCCGTAGCGTCTTCGTCGCGTTCGTCGTGGGGCACGCCGTCGAGCCAGGCGTGCCACCGGTCCGGATATCGGCCGCGTTGCCGTGCGGAGGGCACCGGCGTCCGGTCCGCTACGAACTCGCAGCCGTGTCGCGGCACCTGTGGGAGGTGGCCGGCGACGACGTCGGCGGTCTGGCTCGCCCGGGCCAACGGGCTGTGGTGGATCGCCGAGAAAGGCACTGTGCGCAGCCGCTGGCCCAGCCGGTCCGCCTGCTCGCGGCCGAGTTGGGTAAGGCCCCCGTCCAAGGCCGCCGGATCCTGCTCGCCATGGCGGACGAGGTACAGCTGTGTACGAGCCACCGTGGGCCACCTCCCAGGTCCTTGTACGACGAAGAGCACGATAGATCAGCGAGGCACGGGACGATGGGGCCGAGAACACGGCTAGTACTCCAGCCGCACTTGTCTGGTCTAGCGTTTCAGCAGCTCGCGGGGATGATCAGCGTCGGAGTTGTGACTGCCGTGTAGCTGCGGATGTCGATGCTATCCGGTGGACGGGTAAGTGGTCGCACCGTCTGTCTGTTGTGGTTGGTCGTAGGGCGGGCAGGCTGCCGTGCTTGTGTTGATCGATGAGATTGTGGGCTGGCGGGCGGGTCTGGATGATCTGTTGGCGCGGTTCGCGCACCGGTTCGGGCGTGCGGAGCCGCGCCGGCAGGCGCTGGCCTACCTGGTTGGGTTGTTGTCGCCGTTGGCGAGCAAGAACGGCTGGACCTTGGCCGAGGCCGCCGGCGATACCACGCCGAATCGGATGCAGCGGCTGCTCAACCGGTCCGCGTGGGACCCGGACGCTGTTCGTGACGACTTGTTCGCCTACGTGTCCGAGCACCTCGGCCATGACGACGGGGTGTTGATCGTCGACGAGACCGGGTTCCTGAAGAAGGGGATCAAGTCGGCCGGGGTGCAGCGTCAGTACTCCGGGACGGCCGGACGGACGGAGAACTGCCAGCTCGGGGTGTTCCTCGCCTACGCCAGTCCGGCGGGGCGCACGTTGATCGACCGGGAGTTGTATCTGCCTCGTGGCTGGTGCGACAACGCCGCCCGCCGTGAGGAAGCCGGCATCCCAGCCAGCGTCGGGTTCGCTACGAAACCCGCGCTGGGGCTGCGGATGCTCCAACGCGCCATCACCGCCGGAGTGCGAGCTGAATGGGTCACCGCGGACGAGGCATACGGGCAGGACTCGAAGTTCCGGACGTGGCTGCAGCAGCAGCGCATCGGTTACGTCCTGGCCGTGCCCTGCAACCAGCGGATCCCGACCACGGCGGGCAGTTCCCGTCCTGATGTCCTCGCCGCCAGCGCGCCGGCCCTGGCGTGGAAGCGTCGCAGCTGCGGCGACGGCGCCAAAGGACCACGGCTCTACGACTGGGCCGTAGCCTCCCTGCCCGGCACCGTCAACGGATACGGCCACTGGCTGCTGATCCGACGCAGCATCACCGACCCCACCGACCTGGCCTACTACCTGTGCTTCGGCCCCGCCGACACCCTCGACGAGGACCTGATCCGCATCGCCGGGACCCGGTGGGCGATCGAGGAGTGCTTCCAGACCTCCAAGACCGAGGTTGGTCTGGACCACTACCAGGTCCGTCGGTACGACGCCTGGTACCGGCACATAACTCTCGTTCTGTGCGCCCACGCCTACCTCGCCGTCACCGCCGCGCAGGCCAAAAAGGGGGCACCGAATCCGATGACGGCCTCATCCCTCTTACCCTCGGCGAGGTCCGCCGTCTCCTGGCACACCTGATCACCACCAACCGACCCTTCGACCACATACATCGATGGTCACGATGGCGACGCCGACACCAATACCGCGCCAGAACAGCCCACTACCAGCGAAGACTCCAACTCCACCAGGTGCGGCTGGAGTACTAGAACAGCCCACTACCAGCGAAGACTCCAACTCCACCAGGTGCGGCTGGAGTACTAGGTGCACTCGTCTGCCGTACCCCGCGCGGTTGGTGCTCCAGCCGGATGGCAGGGTTCTTGCATGTCGGAGGACAAGATCGGTTGGCTAAGTCGGGAGCTGGCGGTGCCGGGGGTGGCGCTGGCCGTGTACGACTCAGGCGGGCCCGGGCAAGTCATCCTCTTTCTGCATGGGCTTGGTGGATACGCGTTGGAGTGCTCTGCCGTCGCTTCGCGCCTGGGCAACGAGTACCGGGTGGTGAGCCTTGACCAGCGTGGTCATGGATCGAGCACCACGCGTCCGGATGACCTCAGCAGGGTGGCGTTCGTCAGCGACGCCGTGGCCGTGATCGAGAGCCTAGATGTGGGTCCGGTCATGGTGGTCGGCCAGTCCTTCGGAGCCCACACGGCCCTCCTGCTGGCAGCAAGTCGCCCAGAGCTGGTGTCGGCGCTCATCCTCGTCGAGGGAGGCGTGGGCGGCGGCGGACAGGAGGCAACCAACGAGGTCATCGACTGGTTCGCATCGTGGCCGACCCCGTTTGCCGACACGACGGCCGCCGCCACGTATTTCGGCGGGGGGAGGGCAGGTGAAGCCTGGGCGGCAGGACTCGCGCCATCCGCCACGGGACTGGTGCCCCGCTTCGAGCTCGAGGTCCTCGAAGAGGCGATCCATGCAGTCAACGCCGAAGCGCGGTGGGCCAATTGGGCGGCCATCAGCACGCCAACCCTGCTCGTCAAGGGCCAGCGAGGTTTCCTGGAGCAGGCCGAAGCGGACGAGATGCTGGCAACCAACCCGATGGCCGCCATGATCGTCATCGACGGGGCCAGCCATGACGTTCACTTGGACTCGTCCGAACAGCTTGCCGTCGCGATCTCAACATTCGTCGGCGAAATCGAAGCCCGCACCGCTTGATCGACCGCCTTCCGCAGCAGCAGCACCCGTGCGTTTACCGGATTTGCCGCGAGCCGCAGGCCGCGCGCTACGCAGCGTCGCGCCGAGCCGGCCCTGGTTCCGTCTGGACGTGCCGAGACAGTTCGTCTGACCTTGTCGCAGTCATAGGGATGATGAGTCAGTACATCCATCAGCGGATCTTCAAGCGATGGAGGCGCGGCGTGCACACGCGACCGTTCGGATCCTGGAGCATGCAGATCAGCAGGTGGACCCAGCAGCACGACTGGCCGTTATGGGATCAGGGCGGGCGAGCGGATCGATGTGTCGGTCGGGGGCGTGGTGCCCGGCCCGCTCGACATCGCCCCGCTGCCGGCGCCGACCGTCGGCTCGGCAGCGCCGCTCGCTGAGGGTTGGCTCGGGTGGTGGCGGGCGGTACTGGACCTGCCCGCCCGGCGGACCGGGTCGGCCTGGCCCGCTACACGGAACTCGGACCGCCCGACTTCGCCGGCCTAGCCGCCTGGCCGGCGCTGCACGAGGTCGTCGTGCGGCGTTGGTCCGAAGCCGAGGACTGGCACCGCACGCGGAGCCGAGCGGGCATGCTCGCGCACCCGCCCGGCACTGCCGACCACAGCACGTTCGTCGGCGAGATCGAGCGTGCCCTCGGCCGGCGGTCGGCACCGTTCACGCTGGAGTTCATCCTGCTGCCGGTCCGCGACGACAAGGCTCGCCCGATCGACGGGACCCGGTTCCTGGTACCCGAACGCCTCTACGACAGCCCGGCCTGGTTCGACTGGCTCCGCCCCGTCGTTACCCGACTGGTGGCCGGCTGATGATCGAAATGCTCGGCTGCCGTGCTCCCAGAGACTCGATGATCATCACCTTGGTAGGCGCTACGGCATGCGCGGGCCGTGTTCGGTGCACATCTGGCCGTGAAGCGCTCGAAACTGAAGGCGGCCGTGTGCGCCGGCCACCGGTATCCATTTCACGGCAGCGGGCTGGCGGGTTGACTCGCGTTCAATCCAGGTAAAGCCGGTAGCCCTGAGCAACAGGACGAAGACCGCGCGACTCGTAGAACATGTGGGCGTCGGAACGATCGACGTGAGAGAGCAGCTGCACCTTGTAACAACCGGCCGCACGGGCCAGACCGATCAGCGCATCGAACATGCGATTCGCAACTCCTTGGCGGCGGGCAGAGCGAGCGACGACAACGTTCTCCACGAGCATGTACGGCCGCCCGCCACGGGTCAGATTCGGAACGACGATGCTGTCAACAGTGCCGACCGCCGTTCCCTCGCGCAGGGCGATCAGCACGGCACGCCCCGCTTGCCGATGATCTCCTGCCAAGCCTTCGTAGTCTGCTCGTGGGACAGCATCGGATCAGCCGGATGCAGCTCGGCGTACAACGTTCCCAACGCCACCAGATCGTGCTCCGTTGCCTGACGAACGGTGATCGTCACGGCGACACCCTATCGACATCTGAGGCCGGCAGGCAGACGCGCTACCCTACCGCGCAGCATCGGACAAACGAATAGCCACACCCAACTTCGATACCCTGGCCGGCACCACGCCGGCATCCGCACATGCCGCAGATCGGGCTCGACGCAGCGGATTGAGGGGTCGTTCCCTGGTGGCCGCCGGGCTGCCTGAGGCCCCGAAGCCTGGCGGGCCACGGGCGCAGGTCATTGATACAGGTAGCCGGCGACCGCGCGCCCGATCTGCATCCGCTCGTTTGACGACCAGAGCTGATGGCTCGGCCGTGCTTAGTCCTCGAGTGGATCCCAGTGGTTGCTGTAGCGCAGCAGTGATTGGGCCAGGTCGGGGTGAGCGGCCGCCCACACGGTGTCGAACAGGAACCACTGCTGGTACCCGAATGATTGACCACAGTGCATGGCGACTTGGGCAAGATGGTCGTCGACCTCGATGCGCGATGCGTCAGGGCGTCGGCCGTCGACGTACCGGCCCGATGCGATGAGCGCCATGGCTTCGTGGTGGGCGGGGCCGTGCTCGTTGGGCAGGTTGGGCCACGGGTCGGCGTTGAGGTTGAAGCCGGGCCATCTGTTGCACCGCTCCAGCGCCGGCCCGACGGCGTCGTCTTCGGGCGCGACGAGTGCTCGCAAGACCAGCAGCTCAGGCGGCCATGCTGCACCGCTGTCGGGGTCCGCGGTCCGCAGATGTCCGGCCAGTTCCCACAACCCGACCCCCGGGAATACCAGCGGCTGGGAGCAGGCGAGGCTCGCGCCGTCGTAGAACGTGAGGAACACCGCATACGTGCTGGCGTCACCGGTACCGGCGGGCGTAACGACTGCCACCGGCACCTCGGCGACGAACGACGTCACCTCACCTCCCGCGCCAGGCAACGGCCACGACTGGAACAGGTATGCCAACCGGTCGGGGGCGGTCGCGACCACCTCGTCATCGAGGAAGAAATAGGCCAGTTCCACCTCGTCGTCATCGGTCCGTACCCGGAGGCTGTGATCGTCGAGGCGGATGAAGTCCTCGTCACCCTCGACGTACAAGTGCTCATGCAGGAGCTCGCGCAGCTCGCTGGTCGTTGCCGGCCGAGACAGGCCGTGCTTCCGTGCCGCCTCGAAGATCGAATCGAGGCCGTAGACGTCACCGCCCACCTCGTTCTCGACCCAGGACTCCGGATCGTCGCAGTCCCAGCCTCGCCGAAACCAATTCAGCACGGTCTCGTCCGGCAGCCGCCAGACCCGCTTGCTCAACTGGCCCTCGTAGTGGGAGCGATACACGAAATGCACGGCGTGACGGTACTGCAGCCCGGTCACGCAGATGTGGACAGCCGGAACCACTTTCCTGCCGCGGTCAGGGTGCTCGTTGGGCGTCGTCGCTGAGGTTAAGGAACTCTCGAAGACGCTGGCAGAGGCTGCCGATTGCCAGTTGATGATCCTCATCGGTGACCAGGCGGCTTTCGTCTGCCTGGTCGCCGAAGGTCTCGGCCAGGACCAGCGCCCAGAAAGTCAGCGGGCTGTGAAGATGGCGTTCGGACATCCACTGCTGAAAGCCCGCGAGTTCACCGCACCCGCGCGCAAGGTCGAATCCGGTTACAACCGCGAATGCACGGTCGTACCTTGGACGCCCGACGTACATCCCGAGACGGTGCTCGATCATCGAGAGGACTTCAGCCCACGACAGTGCTTCGTCATTCACCGAGCCGTCGCCTTCCCGAGTTCGCTCAGCCACTGGATGCCGAGCCTGTGGCCGTCGGGGAATTGGTCGTCGCGATCCCAACGCCACGTAGTGATCATCGCCAGCATGAGGGTCCGGCAGTCTCGGAGCAGATGATGATCGACGCCCGGGTAGAGGTCTGCGACCTCGTCGGGTGCGTGGGCCAGGTCGAACTCGATGGGCCCCCGGCAGCACGTCTCGAAGTCGATGAAGAGCAGGCCAATCGGGGTCGACAGCAGGTTGCCCGGGTGAGGTTCGCCGTGCAGGAGTTGTTCGGGCCGGCCGCTATCGCTGACCGCTCGGCGCAGGCGGTCCAAGGTGCCGGCGAGAAAGACCCGGTCCGCGTCGGTCAGGTTCGGCGTCCGGTCGTGGTCGGCCACGAGCGTTTGGGCCTCGGAAACCCGGTCCGTGAAGTGCGGGGTGAGCAGATCGACCCGGCGCATTCCGGCGTGCAGACGTTCGAGCGCGCTGGCGTAGTCCGCAGGTGGGATCGCTTGAGTCACCGGCTCGTAGTAGGTCCACAGGGTGACCACGTAGTCGTCCCAGACGAAGACCCTGGGTGCTGCCAGCGCGGCCACCGGGCTCCCGACCTCGAGCAGTCGCTGAGCAATATCTACTTCAAGCTGGGCGCTCTGATGCGCCGCCGGTGCCACCTGCGCCAGCACGTCGCAGGGCTGCAGACGCAGAGTGAGCTTGTTCGAGTTGTGCAGGACAGCGACGTCATCGGCGATCAGACCGAGCGACGAGGCGATCGACATGGCTGCCTGTGTCGCCCGGTGGGCCGCATCCGCCTGCATCGGAGCACCGTAGCTCAGCGCATTCAGCGCAGCAGCCACAATTCTGCCTCCCCTGCGCCAGCCAACGAGAGCGGCGGCGACGGCGACTGCACCCGGAGCTGCCGCGTAGCGCTCGTGATCGAAGGTGGAATCGGCGCGTGCTGGCGGCCGATCGTAGCCGAATAGCGGACGTCGGGCGTCCCGGACGTCGGGGCATGATGTTGGGTGCGGATGATGGCGAAGCCGGAGGCAGTGGAGTGAACGGAGTGCTCACCATCGATGAGCGTCGCGTCGTTGGTTGTGCGCACCAACTTGGGCTCATACTGAGCAGTCAGTGGCCAGATGTAGCCACTCACTTGCTCGCACAAGGGGCGCAGGGGCAAGCGGTCATGGAGCTTGCCGGCCTGTCTCGGATGGCGTCGCCTTGGGCTGGCACCAGGTCAGGTGCACGGATCTGCAGCCGAGCCTGCGCGCTGGCCTCCCGAGCGGCTGTCACCGTCGGTGCTGCTGCTCGGGCATTTCGTCGGCGGTGACGTTCGCGCTGGCGTCGAGGCCGGCGGCGATCTGAGCCGGCAGCGGGTAAGCATGTTCGACAGGCAGGTGAGCTGCTGCCGCCTGTTCGTCGCCGCTATGCAGAAGGTCCCGGATCAGGTGCACCGTGGGGGTGATGTCGGTGATGGCAACGACCCAGTCGTCGACGTACCGGTCGACAGCCTCGCCGGACAATCCAAGCTGAAGCGACCGGTACGGCAGCGCCTTCAGCTGCAGCGATCGCTCCGGATCCCACTGCACTCGGACCGGGCTGGCTTTCAGCTGCCGCGACCAGGTCGCCTTGTCGCCGTGCAGGTCTCGGTCGTAGTGACTCAGGCAAGCTCGCGCCAGCGCCCACTCAAATCCGTCCCGCGTGATGTCGATGGACAGCACGCGCTCTTGCCCGGGCTTGGTGGCCCAGCCGCAGCGATACATCATCCACAGGAACGACGGCTTGATCCACGTCATCCGGTCCCGCTTGAACGGGTCAACGAAACGACCGGCCGCCACTGCTGGCAGCGCAATCTGCGGGGCATACGCCTGGTACACGGTGATGGTGTCGGCCGAGTAGCGGGCGCGGATCTGACGGGCGGGAACGGACACGACGTGATCCTCACCGATCGGGACTCGACTGCTCCACCTAGATTCCACACCCAAGCCAGCGCCAAGCCGAAATGAATCCGTGTCGGCACCCGCATCTGGCCGCCGACAGGGCGCTTCGAGGCAGACATTGCGGTGGACATCGCCGTAGGACCAGCCGGGCTCTCGGGGCTGCCTGCGACAGCCGGTGCTCCGTAGGCATGGCTTCGGTCCCCGGTCTGGCTCTTCCAGGCATGATGGCCGGCCAGCACCTCAGCTACCACGTCGCTGCCGCCCGCCTGCGCCACCTCGGCTTCCCGCTCGGCCAGGCCCGAGTCGAACCCTGCGCCAGCTCGTCCTTGAAGCCCCGGCACCCGCCGTCGCCGAGGCCCTCGGCTTGCACCACACCAGCACCATCCGGCAGGTCGCTAACGCCGGCGGCCGATGGAACCGCTATGTCCCCCGCTCGATCTAGCCGGTCGAAGCGTCGGGTCTAGAGCCCGATCACTGCAGGTGACGACCGAGGCCGCCGGGCTGAGGAACTCGCGCTGCTGCCAGTAGTCCGCCTCGTCGAGGCAGGGACCTGGCCATGGACGAGCCATAGCCTTGTTGATTCCCGGCTTCGCCAATCCGGGACATGTTCGCCAACTTGGAATCGGCCACGCTCGCGTTCAACCCGGACCGCTTCATCAGGTCCAGCGCCTGACCGTCGCCCACGGCGGCGACCTGGTGAATACCTGCCGAATTAGCTAGCTTGCCCTCACCTCATCCGATCCTCGCAGTGGGAGTGGCAGCCCGTGCGGCAAGAGCACAAGACCTTCCAGGCGATCGAGGTCGGCGACGGCGGCGACGGGCGGTGGGCCGCCTACGCCCGAGGCCTGTGGCAGGAGATGGAGGGCCTGCTGACCGAGGAGGGCCGGACTCCGCAGGGCGCGGACCGTGTTCGGGCGCTGTTCCGTGCGCACATGCCGGAACTGGTCCCGGTTCTGGACCGCCTGGCCAGCCAACTCGACCGGCCCGAGGCGGAAGTCTTCCTCACCCACGCGGCACTGCGGCCGTTCTCCCAGGCGTGCACCCAGATCGGCCAGAGCGGCACTCTGCTGCGCAACTACGACCTACAGCCCGATCAGTGCGAAGGGACCATCGTCTCCTCATGCTTCCTGCGCCCCGTGATCGGGATGCAGGACATGCTGTGGGGCTTGCTGGACGGGATGAACGACGCCAGTCTCGCGGTCTCGCTCACCTGGGGCGGACGTTCCGCCTACGGACGCGGCTTCGCCATTCTCATCGTGGTGCGCTACCTGCTGGAGACGTGCGACACCGTCGATGAGGCGGTCGACAGGCTGCGATTTCTACCGGTCGCCGTCCCCCAGAACCTCACCCTTGTCGATCCCACCAAGGCGGTGACGGTGTTCGTGGGACCGGACATGTCACCGACGGCGGCGCCGGACGCCTGCGCCGCCAATCACCAGCACCTGCCGGTGACCGACGAGCAGGAACGGACCATGCGGACGCAGGAGCGGCTGCGCGCCATCCGCGCCGCGGGCGCGGACGTGGCGGCGATGCTAAAGCCGCCGCTATACCAATCCATCGACGAGCAGGGGTCGAGAACGCTCTACACAGCCCACTACCGGCCCGTCGAGGGCCGTGTGACGTACTACTGGCCCAGTGAGTCCTGGCAGCAGTCCTTCGGCGACTTCACACCCGGATCCCGCACCGTGACCTTGGGCCGGACCAGCTGAAGGCTTTCCGGAGCGGTACGCCCGCGACATTTTGGTCGACCTCGGCCTGCTCACTCTGCCCAGAGCCAAAACGAGGATTGATCACCGACCGTAACGGACCCGGTTCCGAACCTGTAGAACTCGCTACAGTCGAATACGCGAGGCTGCCAGTAGGGCACACGTACTGCGCAACCCAACGACCCAGCGCCGACGGGAGCCCAGCACCACCTCACCGTGACCCAACAGCCAGGGCTCGTTGGCCAACAGCCGATCCGAGGCAACCAACACGACTGGCCGAACCAGCCGCCACAGCGGCCCTCAACATGGCCAACAGTCCTGGTCAGACCATATCCGGCCGACACCAGAGCATGATCGTTTCTGTTGGGTGAGTGGGTTACGGTGAGGACTCAATTCTGAGTTTCTCCATCGTGCACCACCCCCCGGGCCTCGGCCCGTCATGGCA
>NZ_JAGPXQ010000082.1:0-10725 GCF_018070435.1 Micromonospora sp. C51
GGGGGGTGTCGAGTTAGGGGGTGGGGAGGGTGGTGGTCCAGAGGGAGCGTCCAGCGCGGTCCCGGAGGTGGACGGTGAGGGCTCGGGTCTCGGCGTCGATCTGCACCTCGCCGAAGTGTTGGAAGCCCTCTGCCGGGGAGGTGTTGGCCCGCGGTGGGGCGTTGACGAAGACGGCCTTCGGGCCGAAGGTGCCGTCCAGCGCGTTGGGGCCGAAGGCACCAGCGTGCGCCGGCCCGGAGACGAACTCCCAGAACGGCGTGAAGTCGGCGACCGCTGCCCGCGCCGGGTCGTAGTGGTGCGCGGCGGTGTAGTGCACATCCGCGGTGAGGAAGACGATCCCGGTCACCCCCGCCCGGTGGGCCGCACCGAGCACCTGCGCGAACTCCAGCTCCCGCCCGGCCGGAGCACCCGGGTCACCCTGTGCCACCCCCTCCTGCGCGCCCGCGCCGTCGGGCACCACCAGCCCCAGCGGCAGGTCGGTGGCGATGATCTTCCAGGTGGCCCGGGAGCGGGTCAGTTCCCGGATCAGCCAGGCCCGCTGCTCGGCGCCGAGCAGGCCACGCTTCGGATCGGCGTAGGTGTTGCCGTCGTTGGGGTCCTTGTAGGTCCGCATGTCGAGCACGAAGAGATCCAGCAACGGGCCGTACCGCAGCCGTCGGTAGCGCGGTCCGCGCGACGGCGTGGGCAGCCACTCGTCGAAGGCCCGCCGGGCCCGCGCGGCCAGCACATCCACCCGGCGCTCGGTGTAGCGGCTGTCGGTCAGCACCTCCCCCGGATACCAGTTGTTGGTCACCTCGTGGTCGTCCCACTGGTTGACTTGGGGCACCTCCGCGACGAACGCCCGCAGATGCTCGTCGAGCAGGTTGTACGCGAACTGCCCACGGAACTCGGCCAGCGACTCGGCAACCTTGAGCTTCTCCGGCACGACCAGATTGCGCCACACCCGCCCGTCGGGCAGCGTCACCGTCTCGGTGAGCGGATTGTCGGCGTACACCGTGTCACCGCTGCACAGGAAGAAGTCCGGCCGGCACTCCCGCATCGCCCGGAAGATCTCCATCCCGCCGAAGTCAGGTGCAATGCCCCAACCCTGACCGGCGATGTCCCCGGTCCAGACGAACCGCACGTCGCGCCGCTGGTGCGGCACTGGGGCGGTGGTCAGCGAGCCGGTCGACGGCGCGCTGGCCAGGCCCGGCCGGTCCAGGCTTTCCACCCGCACCCGGTAGTGCAGCCGCTCGGCGCCGGGCAGCCCGGGTAGCCGCACCTTGCCGGTGAAATCGGTGTCCGGGGTCAGCACCGGCCCAGGTAACCGGCGGGCGGCCCGGAAGTCGGGCCGGCGGGACACCTCCACGATCATCCGCCCCGGGCGGTCAGCCCGGGTCCAGAGCACCGCCGAGTCCGCCGTGGCGGCTCCGCTCTGCACTCCGTGCGTCAGCACCGGCCGCCCGGCGGGCCGCCAGGCCGGCCCGGCGAGCGCGCCCGGTCCACCCAGCAGCGCACCGCCGGCCACACCGGTGCCGGCGAGCAGACCGGCCCGCAGCAGGGTACGTCGGTCGAGTTCGGTCATCGTTTCTCCTGAGTACGGGGACTGACCGCTTCGGTCTACCGGGCGGACGTGGCCGTCGGCGTCTGTCCGGATGACCGCCGCCGAAACGGCGCATGACCGGCGTCACATGCCCCATTTGTCACGCGACGGGCCGGGCGATCCGTCGAGGCGGTGTCAGACCGAACTATCGGGGAGGTTGTCATGCAACGGATCAACGTGGCCGAGGTGGCACCGGAGGCCTTCGGCGCCGTGCTGGGGCTGGAGAAGTACGTCCGGGTCAACGTCGACCACACCGTGCTGGAACTGGTGAAGCTGCGCGCGTCGATGCTGAACGGCTGCGCGTACTGCGTCGACATGCACAGCCGGGAGGCGCTCGGCGCCGGCGAGTCGAGCCGGCGACTGTTCGCGGTGGCCGCCTGGCGGGAGGCGCCCTTCTTCGACGAGCGGGAACGCACCGCGCTCGCACTGACCGACGCGGTCACCCAGCTGGGCGAACACGGCGTGCCCGACGACGTCTGGGACGCCGCGGCGAAGGTCTGGCCGGAGAAGGCCCTCGCCGACCTGGTTTTGGCGATTGCCACAATCAACGTGTGGAACCGGATCGCGGTGACCTTCCGCAACGAGCTGCCGACGGACGTGTGAGTCCGGTCGACGCGGCGGAGGCGGCCGGTGCGCTCGACGCGCACCGGCCGATGCTGCTCGGGCTGGCCTACCGGCTACTGGGTAGCCGCCACGACGCCGAGGACATCCTCCAGGAGGCGTACCTGCGCTGGTTACGGGTCGACCGCGCCGAGGTGAGCGAACCGCGTCGCTACCTGTCCCGGGTGGTGACCCACCTGTCGATGGACCGGCTACGGGCCCGGCAGGCCGCCCGCGAGACGTACGTCGGGCCGTGGTTGCCGGAGCCGGTGTCGACCGCGCCGTCGCCGTTCGGGCCGCTGGAGCGTGCCGAGTTGCGCGAATCGCTCTCCACCGCGCTGCTGCACCTGCTGGAGCGGCTCACCCCGCCGGAGCGCGCCGTGTACGTGCTGCACACCGCCTTCGAGCTGCCCTACGCCGAGATCGCCGAGTTGCTGGACCGCTCCGCCGAGGACTGCCGCCAGCTGCACCACCGGGCGAGCCTGCGCATCGGGCGCGACCAGCGGCGCTTCACCGCCGACCGGGCCGAGCAGGAACGGCTGCTGGAGGCGTTCATCGCCGCCGCGACCGAGGGCGACCTGGCCGCGCTGACCGACCTGGTCGCCGCGGACGCGACCGCGTGGAGCGACGGCGGCGGCCGGGTACGGGCCGCCCGCAATCCGGTCACCGGCGCCGACCGGGTCGTCCGGTTCCTGCTGGGCATCCGGGAGAAGAGCTGGCCGCTCACCGTCCGGCGCACGGAACTCAACGGCCAGCCGGCCGCCGTGGTGGTCACCGCCGCCGGTGACGCGTACGCGGTCACCCTCGGCACTGCCGCCGGTCGGATCACCGACATCTTCCTGGTGGCCAACCCGGACAAGTTGCCCTGGACGGCCTGAGCCGAGCGGCTGACTCAGCCCAGTTCGGGGAACCAGAGCGCCAGCTCGCGCTTGGCGCTGTCGGCCGAGTCGGAGGCGTGCACCAGGTTCTCCCGGTTGGACAGGGACAGGTCGCCGCGGATCGTGCCGGCGGCGGCCTTACGCCCGTCGGTGGCGCCGATCAGGCCCCGTACCACCTCGATGACCTGGTCGCCGGAGAGCACGAGCGCGACCAGCGGGCCACCGGTCATGAACGCCTTCAGCGGCGGGTAGAACGGCTTGTCGACGTGCTCGGCGTAGTGCTCGTCGGCCAGCGCGGCGTCCATCGTCCGGGACACCATCGCGTCGATCCGCAGCCCCTTGCGCTCGAACCGGGAGATGATCTCGCCCACCAGTCCTCGGCGGACCGCGTCGGGCTTGATCAGGACGAGCGTGCGGTCGTCCGGGCTGCTGCTGGACACGCTGGGTTCCTCCTCAGAGCGGAAGCCGGTCGGGCTGGGTACGGTCAGCCTAGCGACCCGGTCCCGGCGCCGGCGCGGTGGCCGGCCTTCCCCCGGCCCCCGATCCGGCCTAGCCTGGCCCTGACCCCCGGGAGGTCCACTGTGGCGAATGGTGGCGGCAACCGACCCATCGCACCGGTACGCAAGTTGATCGCCGCGGTGCTGGGCACCGTGGCCACCTTCGTCATCCTCTTCGGCCTGGGCATGACCAGCTGGGCCATCGTCGCACTCGGTGCCGCCCTGCTGGCCCTGGCGATCGCGCTGGCCACCGTGCGCAGCGGCGGCCGTACCTGGGTCGTCGGCGCCGGCCACGTGCACAGCGCCTCCGAGCCGCCGACCCAGTACGCCTTCGGTCGCTGCGAACTGCAACTGGTGATCGACGCGCCCGGGCTGCCGCCCCGCTCCAAGAAGATCATCGAGCCGCGGGTTCCGGTGTCGAAGTGGCCGTCGCTGGGGCAGACCCTGCCGATCCGGGTGGCGTTGGACGACCCGCGACACGTCCGGGTGCTCTGGGACGAGGTGCTCACCCACACCGAGGCCGGCAGCACCGCCGACCTGCCCCCCGAGTTCGCCACGGTGCCGCCGGACGAGGTGCTGATCGGGCAGGAGGCGCCACCGTGGGCCGGTCGGGCACCGGAGGACGACTTCCACGACCCCTCCGGCGGTCCGTCCGAAGGTCCACTCGGCGGTCCGTCGGACAGCCGACCGCACGATGCCGCGGCCGAGCCGGTGGAGCACCACGAGACGGTGCGGGTACGCCAGCGTCCCGGCCGACCGGTCGTGCTGGAGGGAACCGTGGTGGAACGCTCCGACGAGCAGCGGCTGCCCCGCCGCGCCACCCCCGCGCCACGGATGCCCGCCGACGAGCGGTTCACCGAGGAACCGCTCAGCCCAGCGCCGACCTCGACCGGAGACGAACCTGCCGACCTGACGGGCGATCCGGTGCCCCCGGGGCGATCAGCGCCGCCACCGACCGGCCCGGCCTCGGGCCTGACCGACCCGATGGATCCCCTCGACCCGCTCGACCTGCCGCTCGACGATCCGGAACCGCGCCCGACGGCCACCACCGAGCGCCCGACGACCAGTAGCCAGGCGACGTCCGCCGACCGTCGGACTGTCGACGATCACCCGCAGCCCGCTGCGGACCGGGCGGAGGCGGTCGACGCGGGGGAACTGGACGAGGCGATCTTCGGCTTCGACCCGGACGCCGCCGATCCGGCGGCCCCGATCAGCGGGGTGGGCATCACCCTGCTGGTGACCGAGCTGTCCCGCTCGCTGGAGTTCTACCGGGATCGACTCGGCTTCACCGAGGTCGACCGGGGTGCCGCCAACGCCGTGCTCTCCTCGGGGGCGACCCGCCTGGTGCTACGCGAGGTGACCGGAGCCCAGCCGATCAGCCGCCGGCTGGTCCACGTCAACCTCGACGTGGACGACATCCAGTCGGCGTACGAGCGGCTGCGCGAGTCCGGAGTCCGATTCACCTACCCGCCCCGGGTGGTCAACCGTGGCAGCAAGCTGGAGGTGTGGGCGGCGGCGTTCCGCGACCCCGACGGGCATGGCATCGCGCTGACCCAGTGGCGGGAACTCGCCGAGGCGTGATCGGGGCCCGTCGGCCGCCGGTAGCCCGACGCGCGCCCGCCGCGGCTGCCGTCAGCCCAGGATCACCCGACGCACATGCAGCGCGTACGCCCACACCAGCGCGAACATCACGCCCAGCACGAACAGCGACCAGTGCAGCAGGCCGGACAGCAGCAGCAGACCCTGCAACACGGTGCCGGCGTGCCAGGCCCACGGCCGGCGCATCATGCCGGCGAGCACGGCGGCGACCACGGCCAGCGCCACGACCACGGCGATCGCCGCGCCACCGAGATCAGCGCCGACCGCCCGGATCGGCTGAATCGCCAGCAGCAGCACCAGCGCCTCCAGGGCGAGGGCAGCCGCACCCAGCCCGCGTACCGCCCGCTGCGGGTCGCGCAGGCCCGACCGGCGGGGCTGGCCGTCGCCGTCGCCGGTCATCGCTTCAGCAGCCGACGGGCGTCAGCCACGGTCACCACGGAACCGGTGATGAGCACCCCGACGCCGGCCAGCTCGCCCGGCACGTCCTCCTCGGCCAGCGCCACCGCCGCCTCGATGGCGTCCGGCATCTCCTCGGCCACCTCGACCCGGTCCGGGCCGAACACCTCCGCAGCCAGCGCGGCAAGCTCCTTGGCCGGCAGGGCCCGGGGCGAGCTGTTCCGCGTCACCACCAGTTGGTCGACCACCGGCTCCAGCAGCTCCAGCATGCTGGCGGCGTCCTTGTCGGCGAGCGTACCCATGACGGCGACCAGCTTGCTGAACGCGAACTCCTCCTGAAGCGCGGTGACCGTGGCCGCCATGCCCTGCGGATTGTGTGCGCCGTCGAGCAGGATCGTCGGTGCGGAGCGCACCCGCTCCAGCCGCCCCGGGGAACTGGCGGCGGCGAAGCCTTCCCGCACCGCCTCCACGTCGAGCTGCCGACGGGCACCCGCACCGAGGAACGCCTCGACGGCGGCCAGCGCCACCGCCGCGTTCTGTGCCTGGTGGGCACCGTGCAGCGGGACGAAGACCTCCTCGTACACCCCACCAAGCCCTTGCAGGGTGAGCACCTGACCGCCGACCGCGACAGCCCGGCGCAGTACGCCGAACTCCGAGCCTTCCCGGGCCACGGTCGCGCCCACCTCCGCGCAGCGTTGCAGGATCGGCCGGGCGGCCTCCTCCTCCTGGGCGGCGCAGATGACCGTGGCACCGGGGTGGATGATGCCGGCCTTGGCCACCGCGATGTCCTGAAGCGTGTCACCGAGCCACTCGGTGTGATCGAGCCCGACCGGGGTGAGTACGCACACCCCCGCCTGGATGACGTTTGTGGCGTCCTCGGCGCCACCGAGACCCACCTCGACCACGGCCACGTCGACGGGAGCGTCGGCGAAGGTGGCGAAGGCCAGCGCCGTGGTCATGTCGAAGTAGGTCAGCGGCTCGGCCGAACGGTCGTCGACCAGTTCGGCCAGGGGCTTCACCTCCTGGTACACGGCGGTGAACCGGGCCTCGTCCACCGGCTCGCCGTCCAGGCTGATCCGCTCCCGCACCGTCTCCAGGTGCGGGCTGGTGTACCGCCCGGTGTGCAGCCCGAAGGCCCGCAGCAGCGAGTCGATCATCCGGGCCGTGGAGGTCTTGCCGTTGGTCCCGGTCAGGTGAATCGACGGGTACGCCCGCTGCGGGCTGCCCAGCAGGTCCAGCAGGGACGAGATGCGGTCCAGCTCGAAGACCATCCGGGTGAAGCCACGCGCGGCCAGTTCGGCTTCCACCTGCGCGAAGGCGGCACGATCGGCCCGGCCGGCCCGCTCCCGGCGGTCCGCGCCCGCACGATCACCGGTACGGGCGCGGTCGGTCGGTTCGCTGGGTTCGGCGCCCGGCCGGTCGGCGCGGACGCGGTCGGTGCGGTCGACAGGGTCGGTCACGAGGAAAGTGCCTCCAGGGCGGCATCGATGCGAGCCAGGTCGGCCTCGGCGACCGCCAATCGTTCGCGGATCTTGGATACGACGTGCTCGGGGGCCTTGCCGACGAACGCCGGGTTGTCCAGCTTCGCCCGGGCCTGCCCCGCCTCCTTCTCCGCCGCCGCGCGATCCTTGGTCAACCGGGCCCGCTCGGCGGCTACGTCGATCGAGCCCCGGGTGTCCAACGCGACACTGACCTCGCCCGGCATGGCCAGCGTCGCACTGGCCTGGAAATCGTCACCGGCCGGATCCAGCCGCGCCAGCGACCGGATCAACGGCTCGTGCGCCGCCACACCGGCACCGGACAGCCCGTCGAGCCGGGCCGCGACCCGCTGGGTCGGGCGCAGGCCCTGGTCGGAGCGGAACCGGCGGACCTCGGTCACCACCCGCTGAAGGGTGGCCACCTCCGTCTCGGCCGCGTCGTCGATGAGCGCCCGGTCTGCCGTGGGCCAGGCCGCCGTCAGCACCGTCTCGCCGCCGGTGAGTGCCGTCCACAGTTCCTCCGTGACGAACGGGATCACCGGGTGCAGCAGCCGCAGCAGCTGGTCCAGCACGTGACCGAGAACCCGCCGGCTGACCTCGGCCGGTTCGCCACCGCCGGCCAGCACCGGCTTGCTCAGCTCCACGTACCAGTCGCAGACGTCGTCCCAGGCGAAGTGGTACAGCAGGTCACAGACCTTGGCGAACTCGTACGACTCGAACTGCTCGTCGACCTCGGCGGTGACGTGGGCCAGCCGGGACAGGATCCACCGATCGACGGTCGACAGCCGTCCGGCGTCCGGCACCGGGCCGTCGGTGTGGGCACCGTTGATCAGGGCGAACCGGGTGGCGTTCCAGAGCTTGTTGCAGAAGTTCCGCGAGCCCTGGCACCACTCCTCGCTGACCGGCACGTCGCCGCCGGGGTTGGCGCCCCGGGCCAGGGTGAACCGGGTCGCGTCGGCGCCGTACCTGTCGATCCAGTCCAGCGGGTCGACCACGTTGCCGAAGGACTTGGACATCTTCTTGCCGTGCTCGTCCCGGACCATCCCGTGCAGGGCGATCACGTCGAACGGCTGCCGGCCGTCCATCGCGTACAGGCCGAACATCATCATCCGGGCGACCCAGAAGAACAGGATGTCGTACCCGGTGACCAGCACACTGGTCGGGTAGAACTTCGCCAGGTCCGGGGTCTGCTCCGGCCAGCCCAGCGTGGAGAACGGCCAGAGGCCGCTGGAGAACCAGGTGTCCAGCACGTCCTCGTCCTGGTGCCAACCCTCGCCGGTCGGCGGTTGCTCGTCCGGCCCGACGCAGACCACCTCGCCGGCCGGGCCGTACCAGACGGGAATCCGGTGGCCCCACCAGAGTTGCCGGGAGATGCACCAGTCGTGCATGTTGTCGACCCAGGCGAAGTAGCGCTTGGCCAGTTCCGCCGGCTCGATGCGCACCCGACCGTCGCGTACCGCGTCGCCGGCCGCCTTGGCCAGCGGCGAGGTGTTGACGAACCACTGCAACGACAATCGGGGCTCGACGGTGGTCCGGCACCGGGAGCAGTGGCCGACGGCGTGCACGTACGGCCGCTTCTCGGCGACGACGCGTCCGTCGGCCCGCAACGCCGCCACGATGGCCGGGCGGGCCTCGAACCGGTCCAGTCCCTCGAACGGGCCGGGCGCGGTGATGACCCCCCGCTCGTCCATGATCGTCAGAGTGGGCAGATCGTGCCGCTGCCCGATCTCGAAGTCGTTCGGGTCGTGCGCCGGGGTCACCTTCACCATGCCGGTGCCGAACGACGGGTCGACGTGCACGTCGCCCACGATCGGGATGCGCCGCCCGGTCAACGGCAGCTCGACCTCGGTGCCGATCAGGTGGCGGTACCGCTCGTCGTCCGGGTGCACGGCGACCCCCGTGTCGCCGAGCATGGTCTCCGCCCGGGTGGTGGCCACCACCACCTCGTCGCTGTAGCGGATCGACACCAGCTCGCCGTCGTCGTCGGTGTGCTCCACCTCGATGTCGGACAGGGCGGTGAGGCAACGCGGACACCAGTTGATAATCCGGTTCGCCCGGTAGATCAGGCCGTCGTCGTACAGCTTCTTGAACATGGTCTGGACGGCGCGGGACAGGCCCTCGTCCATGGTGAAGCGTTCCCGGGCCCAGTCCACCGAGTCGCCGAGCCGGCGCATCTGGCCGAGGATCGCGCCGCCGGAGGAGGCTTTCCACTCCCACACCCGCTCGACGAACTTCTCCCGGCCCAGGTCGTGGCGGGAGAGCCCCTGCGCGGCGAGTTGCCGCTCGACCACGTTCTGGGTGGCGATGCCCGCGTGGTCCATGCCCGGCAGCCAGAGCGCCTCGTAGCCCTGCATCCGCTTACGCCGCACCAGGGCGTCCTGCACCGTGTGGTCGAGCGCGTGACCCATGTGCAGCGAGCCGGTGACGTTCGGCGGTGGGATGACGATGGTGAAGGGCTGCCGATCGCTGTCCGCGGCGGCCCGGAATCGACCGTCGGCTACCCACTGCTCGTACCGCCGCTGCTCTACCTCGCTCGGCTGATACTGGCCGGCAAGGGTCGGGGCGTCGGGGCGTCGGGCATCCAGTCTCTCGGTCACCCTGAAAGTCTACGGAGCGCTTCGACGGACCCGACGTGCGCCACCTGTCGTTCGCGTACGGTGTCGGCTATGTCCGACGCACATCTCAGCGCCCGCCAGCTCGACGAGGGAGCTCCGCCGGTCGAGCTGACCGACGAGCCGATCGAGCTGGGCGACCGCGAGCCGGCAGACGGCACCGACCGGCCCGGCGTACGGTCTCGGCGGCGACGTCTGGTCGTGGTGGTGCTCGCGATCATCGCGCTGATGGGGGTGGGCGCGCTCGGCACCTGGGGCTGGCGGATCGTGCAACAGAAGGACGCCCGGCTCACCATCCCCGACCAGGTAGGCGGTCTTCGTCTGGACAGCAGTGACCGGGCTGCCAGCACCGCCGACTACCTGCGGAGCGGGCTGGCTGCCGACATTCAGCTCGACAGCAGCTTCGGCGCCGTCTACCAGGACCCGGCCGACGCCCGGCGATCGGTTCTGATCTTCGGAGGCACCACTCTGCTGTGGCAGCCGGAGCGGGATCTGGAAAGTCTGTTCGAGCTGATGGCAGACGAGACCGCAGCCGTGACCGGGCTCCGCGGCGTGTCGCCGGGGCGGCTGGGTGGCGTGATGAAGTGCGGCAGCACCGGCGGCGAGGGCGGTGATTTCGCGGTCTGCGGCTGGGCCGACCACGGCAGCGTGGTGCTGGCCATGTTCCCCGACCGTTCGGTCGACGACTCCGCCGGTCTGCTGCGGCAGATCAGGGAGAGCATGCAGACCCGCGACTGACGGCTGCGGGGTAGTGCCACCAGGACGGTTCCTCCATCAGCGGGAAGACACACCAGAGCGCCGCTCCCAGCACCAGACCGACCGTGCTGTCGGTGCCGTCCAGGTTGAGCCGTTGAGCCGCACGTGGTAAATCAACACGTCGTCGAGGCCGTGCGCTGGGACGTGCTTTGGCGCTGGCGCGAAGACCCCTGAAACGCGTTCAGGGCCACCCTGGTGGATGGCCCTGAACGGGAAGAATGTCCGGCGGTGTCCTACTCTCCCACACCCTCCCGGGTGCAGTACCATCGGCGCTGGAGGGCTTAGCTTCCGGGTTCGGAATGAGACCGGGCGTTTCCCCTCCGCCAT
>NZ_JAGPXQ010000083.1:0-6732 GCF_018070435.1 Micromonospora sp. C51
CGCGACCAAAACCAGATCACCGTCTACCACCACGACGGCCAACCCCTCGGCCACTTCCACCTCACCCCCGACCGGAACTACATCAGCCTCACCCGAGCAGCATGATCAACAACTCATGACACATCTATCGGGACTCCCCCTTGACACATGTCTCGGGACAGCACAGTTTCTCGCGAACGGGAACTGTCCAAGATCTCAGCGGTTTGTGGCGTCGGGTTGCCAGCCGGCGGCTAGGAGGGCGCGGCGGACGGTGTCGGCGACCTGTTCCGGGTGTGCCCGGACCAACCAGGCGGGGAACCGGAGGATCCGCTCCCCCGCGGTCCACACGTCGTTCTGCCGTCGCATGTCCGCCGTCCACTGGCGTACGTCCATGTGGTGCGCGCCGTCGATCTCCGCGTGCACCCCCCACTCCCGCCAGTACGCGTCCAACCAGCGCGTCCGGCCCGCCGCGTCGGTCCGCCGTTGTTGCAGGTCGGGCCGGGGCAGACCGGCCCGACGGCAGAGCCGGACGAAGTCGATCTCGCTCAACGCCTGAGCGCCACCGGCGATGTCGTCGATGGTCTGCCGGATCAACAGCCGTCGGGGTGCGCGAGGCAGCACGTCCAGCACGGCGGCCAGTTCCTCCGGCAGCACCCGCCGCTGCTGGCAGCCGGCGGCGAGCGTCTCCTGCGCCACCCGTGGCGAGGGTGCCCAGCTGGCGGCGTCGACAAGGGCCCGCGCGGTGGTCGTGCGGGGCGGACGACCAACCTGAAGATGCGCATCGGGCAGGACCGATGTCCGGTGCACCACCACTGCGGCCATGTCGATCGGCAACTGGCGCAGGATGGTTCGCCCGGCCCGACGGGACGCCGGCACGAGCACGTGCAGGGGCTCGGATCGCAGGCCGCGTACGCCCGCCTCGGTGGCTGCCGTGGCGCCCCCGAGCACCGCACCCGCTCCGGCGGCGAGCACCGCGACCCACAGCTGTTGATCCCGGGTCATCCGGCCGTTGCCGGTCAGCAGCAGCCCGCGACTTATCGCCCGCCACCGCCGGGAACGCACCAACCCGCGTACGGTGCCGTCGGTCAGTACGCTGCGGGCCTGCGCGCTGGTGAGCACGCCGGCCTGCTCGAAGGCCAGCCACTCCAGCGCCCCAGCCGTGTCATCAGGAACCATCCACCGACCGTGGCCGCCCACCGGCCCCAACACCACCAGATCTTGGACACTTCCCGTTACGCGCTAACGGATTCTGTCCAAGATTGACCAGATAGGACGGTGGGGCGTGGCGGGGTTACGGGTGTACGCGGAGGTGCGTGAGGAAGCTGCGCCACGCGGTGGGCGGGACGCCGACCGGAGGGTGCCTGGAGTGCCACACTTCCCGCTACCCGCGCCGCCCCACAGGCCGCCCCGCCCCACAGCGCGCACCGCCCCACACGGGCGCACCGCCAAGGGCCGGCAGGAGCGTCAGCTACTTGTAGAGCAGGCGGCCCATCCGGCGGGAGGCGATGAGCAGGCCGGCGGTCAGCACCGCGAGCAGGTAGAGCACGTCGAGCGTCCAGCTCCAGCCGCCGGTGTCGACGGTCAGCGCGCGGATCAGGTGCACCGCCCGGTAGAGCGGGGTCACCTCGACCAGCCAGCGCAGCACCGCCGGGTACGCCTCGGCGGGCACGAAGGTGCCGGAGAACAGGAACAGCACGAACTGCGCCGCGCTCATCAGGTCGAAATCCTGCCAGCTGCGCATGAAGGTGGAGATGGCCATGCCGAGCGCGCCGAACGCGAAGCCGACCAGCACCGCCGCCGGGAACGCGGCGAGCGCTCGGGCGGGAGTGGTCAGGTCCATCACCACCATCACCACGAGGAACGCGGCCGAGTACGCGCTGCCCCGCAGCATCGCCCAGGCCAGTTCGCCGAGGGCGATCTCGAACGGCTGCACCGGGGTGGCGATCACCCCGTCGTACAGCTTCATGTACTTCATCTTCCCGAAGAAGTTGAAGGTGGTCTCCGCCAGCGCGCCGGTCATCGCCGACGAGGCGAGCATGGCCGGGGCGACGAAGGCCGCGTACGAGACGACCGCGCCACCGGGCAGCGTCAGGTCGCCGATCAGCGCACCCACCCCGACGCCGATGGAGAGCAGGTAGAGCAGCGGCTCGACGAAGCCGGAGACGAGCAGCAGCCAGTAGACGGACCTCAGGGCGGCGACGTTCCGCTCGGTGACCGACGCGGACCGCCGCGACGCGGCCGAGACGTCGACCAGCCGGGGCAGCACCAGAGCGACCATGACCTCTCCTAGACGACGAGCCGGCGGGCGAAGACGCGGCGGGCGAGCAGCCATCCCCCGGCCGCCCAGGCGACCAGGTAACCCAGGTGGCCGGCGATCGACCAGTACGGGGCGACGCCGAGCACCGCCGCCCGGCACAGGTCCACGGCGTGCCAGAGCGGCGTGACGTACGCGAGCCAGCGCAGCGCCAGCGGCAGCGACTCGACCGGGAAGAACACCCCGGCGAACAGGGTCATCGGGATCACCGCGAAGCGGAACAGCATGGCGAGCCAACTGTCCGAGTCGACCGATGCCGCGTACGCGAAGGTGGGTGCGGCGACGGCCAGCGCGAGCAGCACCGCCACCGGCACCGCCAGCACCGCCCACGGCGAGCGCAACGCCCCCAGCAACCCGGTCACCAGAAGAAACGCGACGACGGAGGTCAGCACCCGGAACAGCACGAACGCCAGGTGGCCGGCGAGGATGTCAGCCACCCGCAGCGGCGACGAGCGCTGCCCGAAGTAGATCTTCTGCCACTGGAGGTTGCCGAACACCGGCCACGTCGACTCGCCGATCGCCACCTGCAACGCCGTCGACGCGAGCAGCCCGCCGACGATCCACTCCAGGTAAGTGACGCCGCCGACGCCCTGGTCGATGTACGCCCCGACGCCCACCCCGAACCCGAGCACGGTGAGCGTGGGCAGCAGGAAGGACGAGAAGGCACCGGCCCGCCAGGTGCGCCGGTAACCCACCAGGTGGTATTCGAGTACGGCGAGGGCCGGCACCCGCGGCAGGGCGGGTCGGTCCCGGGTCAGTTGTGCCGTCACGGCAGCCCCTTCCAGCAAGTCCTGGCTCAATCGACGAGGGTGCGGCCGGTGAGGTGCAGGAAGACGTCCTCCAGGCTGCTGCGTCGGACCAGCACGTTGGTCGGGTGCAGTCCGAGCGCGGCCACCTCGGCCACCGCCGCGTCACCGTCGGGCACGTAGACCAGGACCCGGTCGGGCAGTACCTCGACGCGTTCCCCCAGCGCGTCCAGCTTGCCGGCGAACGCCTCCTGCGACTCGGCGGCGAACCGCAGCTCGACCACTTCCCGGGTGGCATGCTGCTCGATGAGCGCGCGCGGCGACCCCTCGGCGACGATCCGGCCGCCGTCCATCACCACCAACCGGTCACAGAGCTGCTCGGCCTCGTCCATGTAGTGCGTGGTGAGCACCAGCGTGACGCCCTGCTGCTTGAGCCGGAACAACCGTTCCCAGACCAGGTGCCGGGCCTGCGGGTCGAGACCGGTGGTCGGCTCGTCGAGGAGCACGATGTCCGGCTCGTTGACCAGCGCGCGGGCGATGGTGAGCCGGCGCTTCATGCCACCGGAGAGCGGCTCGACCTTGCTGTCCGCCCGGTCGCCGAGCTGCACGAAATCCAGCAGCTCGGCGGCCCGTGCCCGGGCCACCCGGCGGGGAATGCCGAAGTAGCGGGCGTACGTCGTGAGGTTTTCCCGGACGGTCAGCTCCGGGTCGAGGTTGTCGAGCTGTGGACAGACGCCGAGCCGAGCCCGGATGGCTGGCCCGTCCCGCACCGGATCCATGCCCAGGATGCGCAGCTGCCCGCCGCTGGGCGGCGAGGTGCAGCCGACCATCCGCATGGTGGACGACTTGCCGGCGCCGTTGGGCCCCAGGAAGCCGAACGCCTCACCGGCGCTGACCTCCACGTCGATGCCGTCGACGGCAGTGAAGTCGCCGAACCGCTTCACCAGCCCCCGTGCCTGAATCAATGGTCGCCCCGTGGTCACCCCCGGACCCTAAACACCCGGCCCGACACTTCCCACCGCATTAACGCGCCGATCATGGAGTTGTGGCACCGAACAATCCGGACATTCGCCAGATTTCCGGTGCCATAAGTGCATGATCGCGGGGACAGGGGACTGTCAGAGGTCGGCGGGGGTGGTGGCGGTGCGGGCGGCGGCGACGAGGCGGTCGGTTTCGGCGAGGACGTCGGGGGCGTCGGTGGGGGTACCGGGGTCGTAGTGGACCATCCAGGTCAGACCGTCACTGCCGGGCACCCGGCGACCGACGACCCGGCCGGATCCGCCGGGCAGGGCGTGGTGCTGGGTGTACGCGACGGAGCGGGTGACCCGGGTGCGTACCTGATGCGGCAGGTCACCCGGATCGAGCAGCAGGTACCGCTCGGCCGGCAGCTCGGCGACCACCAGGTAGCCGTCCCGCTCGGCGACCCGCTCGCCCGGGGTCACGGTCAGCTCGCGGCCCGACCAGACGGCCTTGACGACGTCGTGCCAGCCGATCCGGTGGCCCCGGCCGGGCAGCCAGAGCCCGAGGTTGGTGGCGACCACCACCCCGTCGCCCTCCCCGTTGCCGGCGGCAGCCCAGGCCAGCACCCGTTCGTCGCGCTCCAGCGGTGGCCGGTCGGCCGGTGGCAGCTTCGGCCGGCGGCGGAACAGTGGCATCCCTACAACCCTCCCGCCGCCTGCTCGCGCAGGGCACGGGCGTGCTGCTCCAACGAGAGCAGCTCACCGAAGGCGGCGAAGTACTCGTCCTTGTTGTTGACCGGATTGATCCGCTGGATCCGGGACTTCAGCTCCCGGATGCGTGCGGTGACCGACCCCCACTGCAACCGGGCCATGGTGATCGAGACGTAGCGCAGGTCCGGTTCGCCGTCGATCCGCAGCGGTTCCACGGCCAGCTCACCGACCAGGGCCTGGGCGGCGAGATCCTCGCAGGCGTCGCGTACCGCTTCGATCCACACCGCGCCGCCGGCTGCCGACGCGACTCCGCCGGCCGCGGCGACCGCCGCCCGGACGGCCACGTGCACCGGATGCCGGTAGTCGGTCGCCTCGACCGCGTCGAACATCGGACCGGCCAGCACCGGCTCCTGGAGGGCCAGCTTCAGCGCCTCCCGCTCGACCATCGACTGCGGGCTGTCCACACTCGGTTCGGTTCGGGCGGTACGCGCGGCCGGTTCGTCCCCCGGTCGTCCCGAGGCGGCGGTCAGCACCGCCCGCTGCACCGGTTCGATCTCCATCCCGAGGTCACCGGCGAGCTTGCGGACGTACTCCGGACGCTTCTCCCGGTCCTTGAGCTTCGCCACCAGGGGCGCGGCCCGCCGCATCGCCTCGACCCGACCGTCGACGGTGTCCAGGTCGTACCGGCTGATCACGTGGCGCAGCGCGAAGTCGACAAGCGGCTCGCGGCGGGCGACCAGGTCGCGTACGGCCAGGTCGCCCTTTGCCAGCCGCAGCTCGCACGGGTCCATGTTGTCGGGGCTGACCGCGATGAAGGTACGCCCGACGAAGCGCTGGTCGTCGTCGAAGGCGCGCAGCGCGGCCTTCTGGCCGGCCGCGTCCCCGTCGAAGGTGAAGATGATCTCGCCAGCCACGGCGTCGGTGTCCAGCAGCAGCCGGCGCAGTACGCCGATGTGGTCGGCGCCGAACGCGGTGCCGCAGGTTGCCACGGCGGTCGGTACGCCGGCCAGGTGGCAGGCCATCACGTCGGTGTAGCCCTCGACCACCACCACCCGGCCCTGCTTGGCGATCTCCCGTTTGGCCTGGTCGATGCCGTAGAGCACGTGGGACTTCTTGTAGATCGGCGTCTCGGGGGTGTTCAGGTACTTCGGGCCGTCGTCGTCGGCGAAGAGTTTGCGCGCGCCGAAGCCGATCACGTCGCCGGTCAGGTCCCGGATCGGCCAGAGCAGCCGGCGGCGGAACCGGTCGATCAGAGAGCCGGAGCGGGCCGGGCGGGACAGCCCGGCGGTGACCAGTTCGTCGTGGCTGAAGCCACGCTGACGCAGGTGCTTGGTGAGCAGGTCCCAGCCGTCCGGGGCGAACCCGCAGCCGTACCGCTGCGCGGCGGCCCGGTCGAAGCCGCGCTCGGCCAGGAACTCACGGGCGGGACGCGCGCCGGCCGTGACCAACTGCGCGGTGTAGAACTCGACGGCGGCGGCGTGCGCGGCCACCAGCCGCTGTTTCTGGCCCTGCTGCGGACGGTTCGGTCGGGGCGCGGACCGGTCGTCCTCCAGGTAGCGCAGTTGCAGACCGGCGCGGGCGGCGAGCCGCTCCACCGCCTCCACGAAGCTGAGGTGCTCGGCGTCCATCAGGAACTTGATCGCGTCGCCGCCGGCACCGCAGCCGAAGCAGTACCAGACGTTGCGGGCGGGCGAGACGTTGAACGACGGGCTCTTCTCGTCGTGGAAGGGGCAGAGCCCCTTGAGGTTGCCGCCACCGGCCGACTTGAGCGTCACGGTGTCGGAGATGATCTCGGCGATGGACGTACGCTCGCGGACCAGCGCGATGTCCTCGTCCCGGATCCGCCCCGCCATACCCGCCACCTCCTCGACCTACATCCTGCCCTGCCCGACCGCGGCGCGCGGAAGGGCCCCTTGGTGACGTCTCCGACACTGGATGCGCCCTTCCCGACACCATCGACGCGGGGCGCGAACACCGACGCCGCCTGCCCGGTCTGCGGCTCGACGCCGGTCGCCGGTGGTGG
>NZ_JAGPXQ010000084.1:0-5299 GCF_018070435.1 Micromonospora sp. C51
TGTCCGGCGGTGTCCTACTCTCCCACACCCTCCCGGGTGCAGTACCATCGGCGCTGGAGGGCTTAGCTTCCGGGTTCGGAATGAGACCGGGCGTTTCCCCTCCGCCATGACCGCCGTAACCTTATCAACATGTCAAACAACACCAATCCACCAACACGATCCGTGTCGGGTGTGTTGTTTGTTTGTTGTGAGTTACACAGTGGACGCGAGCAGAATCTTTGTAGTCAAGTCCTCGGCCTATTAGTACCGGTCAACTGAACCCGTTACCGGGCTTACATTTCCGGCCTATCAACCCAGTCGTCTAGCTGGGGGCCTTACCCACCCGAAGGTGGTGGGATACCTCATCTTGAAGCAGGCTTCCCGCTTAGATGCTTTCAGCGGTTATCCCTTCCGAACGTAGCTAACCAGCCGTGCCCCTGGCGGGACAACTGGCACACCAGAGGTTCGTCCGTCCCGGTCCTCTCGTACTAGGGACAGCCCTTCTCAAGTATCCTACGCGCACGGCGGATAGGGACCGAACTGTCTCACGACGTTCTAAACCCAGCTCGCGTACCGCTTTAATGGGCGAACAGCCCAACCCTTGGGACCTGCTACAGCCCCAGGATGCGACGAGCCGACATCGAGGTGCCAAACCATCCCGTCGATATGGACTCTTGGGGAAGATCAGCCTGTTATCCCCGGGGTACCTTTTATCCGTTGAGCGACACCGCTTCCACACGCAAGTGCCGGATCACTAGTCCCGACTTTCGTCCCTGCTCGACCCGTCAGTCTCACAGTCAAGCTCCCTTGTGCACTTGCACTCAACACCTGATTGCCAACCAGGCTGAGGGAACCTTTGGGCGCCTCCGTTACCCTTTAGGAGGCAACCGCCCCAGTTAAACTACCCACCAGACACTGTCCCTGAACCGGATAACGGTCCGAAGTTAGATACCCGAATCAACCAGAGTGGTATTTCAAGATTGCCTCCACCCATACTGGCGTATGAGCTTCACCGGCTCCCACCTATCCTACACAAGCCGACTCAAATACCAATGTCAAGCTATAGTAAAGGTCCCGGGGTCTTTCCGTCCTGCCGCGCGTAACGAGCATCTTTACTCGTACTGCAATTTCGCCGGGCCTGTGGTTGAGACAGTGGGGAAGTCGTTACGCCATTCGTGCAGGTCGGAACTTACCCGACAAGGAATTTCGCTACCTTAGGATGGTTATAGTTACCACCGCCGTTTACTGGCGCTTAAGTTCTCCGCTTCGCCCCGAAGAGCTAACAGGTCCCCTTAACGTTCCAGCACCGGGCAGGCGTCAGTCCATATACATCGAATTACTTCTTCGCATGGACCTGTGTTTTTAGTAAACAGTCGCTTCCCCCTGCTCTCTGCGGCCATACAACGCTCCACCCGCGCGGGGCTTCACGTCTCCGGCCCCCCTTCTCCCTAAGTTACGGGGGCAATTTGCCGAGTTCCTTAACCACAGTTCGCCCGATCGCCTCGGTATTCTCTACCTGACCACCTGTGTCGGTTTGGGGTACGGGCCGCTCAGAACTCGCTAGAGGCTTTTCTCGGCAGCATAGGATCACTGACTTCACCTGAATCGGCTCGGCATCACGTCTCAGCCTTCATGCACCACGGATTTGCCTATGGTGCGGCCTACACGCTTACCCCGGCACAACCACCGGCCGGGCTCAGCTACCTTCCTGCGTCACCCCATCGCTTGACTACTACCCGCCAGGTTCCCACGCTCCCCAACCTCGACCCGAAGGTCTCGGCTGGCTCGGGTGGTTAGCACAACGAGGTTCATCAGGGACGCTCCTTCGCGGGTACGGGAATATCAACCCGTTGTCCATCGACTACGCCTCTCGGCCTCGCCTTAGGTCCCGACTCACCCAGGGCGGATTAACCTGGCCCTGGAACCCTTGGTCATCCGGCGGAAGGGTTTCTCACCCTTCTTTCGCTACTCATGCCTGCATTCTCACTCGTGCCGCGTCCACAACTGGGTCACCCCGCTGCTTCACCCCCGGCACGACGCTCCCCTACCCACCCACACACCTGCACACCACCCCCAAAGAAGTGATGCGAAGTCATTGTGTGAGTGCCACAGCTTCGGCGGTGTGCTTGAGCCCCGCTACATTGTCGGCGCGGAACCACTTGACCAGTGAGCTATTACGCACTCTTTAAAGGGTGGCTGCTTCTAAGCCAACCTCCTGGTTGTCTATGCGACCCCACATCCTTTTCCACTTAGCACACGCTTAGGGGCCTTAGCTGGTGATCTGGGCTGTTTCCCTCTCGACTACGAAGCTTATCCCCCGCAGTCTCACTGCCGCGCTCTCACTTACCGGCATTCGGAGTTTGGCTGATTTCGGTAAGCTTGTAGGCCCCCTAGACCATCCAGTGCTCTACCTCCGGCAAGAAACACACGACGCTGCACCTAAATGCATTTCGGGGAGAACCAGCTATCACGGAGTTTGATTGGCCTTTCACCCCTAACCACAGGTCATCCCCCAACTTTTCAACGTTGGTGGGTTCGGCCCTCCACACGGTCTTACCCGCGCTTCAGCCTGCCCATGGCTAGATCACTCCGCTTCGGGTCTAGAACATGCGACTCAAACGCCCTCTTCAGACTCGCTTTCGCTACGGCTCCCCCACACGGGTTAACCTCGCCACATGCCACTAACTCGCAGGCTCATTCTTCAAAAGGCACGCCGTCACCCCGCAAGGCTCCGACGGATTGTAGGCGAACGGTTTCAGGTACTATTTCACTCCCCTCCCGGGGTACTTTTCACCATTCCCTCACGGTACTCGTCCGCTATCGGTCACCAGGAAGTATTTAGGCTTACCAGGTGGTCCTGGCAGATTCACGGCAGATTTCAGGAGTCCGCCGCTACTCGGGAACACCCACAGAAGACCAGCAGCTTTCACCTACCGGACTATCACCGTCTACGGTCGGCCTTTCCAGACCATTCAGCTAACCACTGGCTTTATCACTCCTCACACGAGTGTCAGCTCGTGTAGCAGGGTCCCACAACCCCGACCACGCAACCCCTGACAGGTATCACACGCAACCGGTTTAGCCTCAATCCGCTTTCGCTCGCCACTACTCACGGAATCACTGTTGTTTTCTCTTCCTACGGGTACTGAGATGTTTCACTTCCCCGCGTTCCCTCCACACACCCTATGAGTTCAGGTGCAGGTGACACCACATGACTGATGCCGGGTTACCCCATTCGGACACCCTGGGATCACAGCTCGGTTGACAGCTCCCCCAGGCCTATCGCGGCCTCCCACGTCCTTCATCGGCTCCTGGTGCCAAGGCATCCACCGTTCGCCCTTGACAACTTGACCACAAAGATGCTCGCGTCCACTGTGCAATTCTCAACAAACAACCAACCCACAACCCACCACCCCACACCAGCAACACCACCCACCCAAGAAAAGGGGCGACATCCGGTATGCGAGGCCAGGCCATGCCTGGCGCCTCGGACAAACCCCCACCAGGGATCCATCCACGGCACTGAAAGACAACCACCACGGGTTGTTCCTTCAGGACCCAACAGGGTGCCCTACGCCTCCCCCAGCCGCACCAGAACCCCGTTCCCACCACCCCTCACAGGGCAGCTGTACTAGGAAAATTCCGGCCGTTGCCGAAGAAAAACTCACCAGTGTCTCCGCCAATGAGCACCCCGACCCGACACTCGCGGGCCGCGGGCTCCATACCACCTTTCGGTGGATGGTGCTCCTTAGAAAGGAGGTGATCCAGCCGCACCTTCCGGTACGGCTACCTTGTTACGACTTCGTCCCAATCGCCAGCCCCACCTTCGACGGCTCCCTCCACAAGGGTTGGGCCACCGGCTTCGGGTGTTGCCGACTTTCGTGACGTGACGGGCGGTGTGTACAAGGCCCGGGAACGTATTCACCGCAGCGTTGCTGATCTGCGATTACTAGCGACTCCGACTTCACGGGGTCGAGTTGCAGACCCCGATCCGAACTGAGACCGGCTTTTTGGGATTCGCTCCACCTCACGGTATCGCAGCCCATTGTACCGGCCATTGTAGCATGCGTGAAGCCCTGGACATAAGGGGCATGATGACTTGACGTCATCCCCACCTTCCTCCGAGTTGACCCCGGCAGTCTCCCATGAGTCCCCAACCGAATTGCTGGCAACATGGGACGAGGGTTGCGCTCGTTGCGGGACTTAACCCAACATCTCACGACACGAGCTGACGACAGCCATGCACCACCTGTCACCGGCCCCGAAGGACCCCACATCTCTGTGAGATTTCCGGCGATGTCAAACCCAGGTAAGGTTCTTCGCGTTGCATCGAATTAATCCGCATGCTCCGCCGCTTGTGCGGGCCCCCGTCAATTCCTTTGAGTTTTAGCCTTGCGGCCGTACTCCCCAGGCGGGGCGCTTAATGCGTTAGCTGCGGCACAGAGAACCGGAGAGGCCCCCCACACCTAGCGCCCAACGTTTACAGCGTGGACTACCAGGGTATCTAATCCTGTTCGCTCCCCACGCTTTCGCTCCTCAGCGTCAGTATCGGCCCAGAGACCCGCCTTCGCCACCGGTGTTCCTCCTGATATCTGCGCATTTCACCGCTACACCAGGAATTCCAGTCTCCCCTACCGAACTCTAGCCTGCCCGTATCGACTGCAGGCCCGCAGTTGAGCCACGGGTTTTCACAGTCGACGCGACAAGCCGCCTACGAGCTCTTTACGCCCAATAAATCCGGACAACGCTCGCGCCCTACGTCTTACCGCGGCTGCTGGCACGTAGTTGGCCGGCGCTTCTTCTGCAGGTACCGTCACTTGCGCTTCGTCCCTGCTGAAAGAGGTTTACAACCCGAAGGCCGTCATCCCTCACGCGGCGTCGCTGCATCAGGCTTCCGCCCATTGTGCAATATTCCCCACTGCTGCCTCCCGTAGGAGTCTGGGCCGTGTCTCAGTCCCAGTGTGGCCGGTCGCCCTCTCAGGCCGGCTACCCGTCGTCGCCTTGGTAGGCCATCACCCCACCAACAAGCTGATAGGCCGCGAGCCCATCCCAAGCCGAAAAACTTTCCACCCACAAACATGCGTCCGCAAGTGAATATCCGGTATTAGCCCCGGTTTCCCGGGGTTATCCCAAAGCCTAGGGCAGGTTGCTCACGTGTTACTCACCCGTTCGCCGCTCGAGTACCCCGAAGGGCCTTTCCGCTCGACTTGCATGTGTTAAGCACGCCGCCAGCGTTCGTCCTGAGCCAGGATCAAACTCTCCAACAAAAACCTGAAGGAAAATCCATCCCAGCAACAAAAAATGTTGCCAAAGGAATCCA
>NZ_JAGPXQ010000085.1:0-3359 GCF_018070435.1 Micromonospora sp. C51
GTGGGTGGGTGGGTGGGTGGGTCAGGTTAGCTGGGCGGCTTGGACGGCTTCGGCGGTGACCTCGGTGAGGCGGTCGGTGGGCAGGGCGCCGAGTTCCTCCCGGGCGAACCAGCGGGCCTCGCAGGTGGAGCCCCCGATGTCACCGACGGTGGGCGGGGCGGGCTGGTCCACCACCACTCGGTAGAAGGCACGCACCCCGTGCCAGTCGATCGGGTAGCCCTCCGGGCCGAGCGAGGCAGCGTCCCGGTGACTGGCCACCCCGAGCAATCCGACGAGCCGCCCGGTCTGCCCGGTCTCCTCGACCAGCTCCCGGATCAGCGCCGCGCCCGGCTGCTCGCCGTAGTCGGTGCCGCCGCCGGGCAGGTGCCAGCAGCCGGCACCCGGGTAGCCGTCGGAAACCCGGGTCAGCAGCACCCGCCCCTCCGGGTCGGTCACCACGGCGTACGCGGCGAAGCGCTGCGCCCGGTGCAGCCCGTCCGGGCCGGGCACCGCGTAGAAGGAGGGGAACTCCGGCGGCTCGTCCGGCACGATGTCCGCCGACGAGGCGGGCAGCCCGAGAGCGCGAGCGGTGAACGAGCGGAGCGGCAACCGCGCCGCTTCCTCCCGGGTGAACCAGCGGGCCAGGTCGGTGGGCCGGTCGATCCGGTCGGTGAGCGAGCCGCCCCGGACCGACACCTGGTAGACCAACCGGTCGGTGTGGATGGTGATGCCCCGCTCGGGCAGTGCCCGCATGTCGGCCAGCACGTCGTGCAGGCTGGCGACGGCCACCGACAGGCCGGTTTCGGCGGCGGTCTCCCGGACGACGGTGTGGTGTGGGTCCTCGCCGTGGTCGACCGCCCCGCCGGGCAGGGACCACGTGCCGGGGGTGCCGGAGCGCTCCGACGCGCGGACCAGCAGCACTCGGTCTACGGAATCAGTACAGACTGCGTATGCCGCGATCCTGCGCAGCGGCTCCAGCATGGTGGTCACGGAGCCAAATTCTCCCCGTCACCCGTTACCGACGCGGAAAAGAGTCGGATTCCTGACTGACGCCTCGCCCCTGAGATGGGGTTCAGGGTAGGGATCCGGGCGGTCACCGAGGCCGATACGCTGCGCGACGAGGACCGTGGAGACATGACCTCCACACCTCACGCTCCGTACCGGCAACTGCGCCGCCCCACCACCGACCGGATGATCGCCGGAGTGGCCAGCGGCCTCGGCCGCTACTTCGCCGTCGACCCCACCCTGGTCCGGGTGGCATTCGCCGTCGTCACGCTGGTGACCGGCGGGATCGCTGCCCTCGCGTACCCGATCATGTGGTTCCTGATGCCCGAGGAGCCGGCCGGCGCACCCGCCTGGCCCCACCCGGCGCCCGGCGCGCCGCACGGACCCGCCGGCGCGCCGTCCCAGCCGGCCGCGACACCGCACCCCGCCTGGCCGTTCCCCGGGCCGACCGGCCCGGTGCCGCACGCCGGACCGCCGGCACCGACCACCTGGCCGCCCGCAGCCAACCCGCCCGCATCGCCGACCCCGCACCCTGACGCTCCGCCCGCACGACCCGAGCCGTCGGCACCTGCCGACATCGGCCCGGCCCGGCCCGAAGGTCCGTCGGCCCGACCGGGGGCCACACCCACGCGTCCCGACGGGCTACCGACGCAGCCCGCGGACGGCCCGGCGGCAGCCGACGCCGAGGCGGCGCATCCGGACACCACGCCAGAGGCCGGGGCGACGCCGGAACCGACGCCGCGACCGGCACCTCAGCCGCCGGCCTGAGACACCGTCAGCGCACCACGACGGGGTACGGCGTCACTCCCACTCGATGGTGCCCGGGGGCTTGCTGGTGACGTCCAGCACCACCCGGTTCACCTCGGCCACCTCGTTGGTGATCCGGGTGGAGATCCGGGCGATCACGTCATAGGGCAGCCGGGACCAGTCGGCGGTCATCGCGTCCTCGCTGGAAACCGGGCGCAGCACCACGGGATGCCCGTAGCTGCGCCCGTCACCCTGCACCCCGACACTGCGCACGTCGGCCAGCAGCACCACCGGGAACTGCCAGACGTCCCGGTCGAGACCGGCGGCGCTGAGTTCCTGGCGGGCGATGAAGTCGGCCCGGCGGAGCACGTCGAGCCGCTCCCGGTCGACCGCCCCGATGATCCGGATGGCCAGGCCGGGGCCCGGGAACGGGTGCCGCCAGACCATCGCCTCGGGCAGCCCGAGTTGGAGGCCGAGCGTACGGACCTCGTCCTTGAACAGCGTGCGCAGCGGCTCGACCAGGGCGAACTTCAGGTCCTCGGGCAGCCCGCCGACGTTGTGGTGGCTCTTGATGTTGGCGGTACCGGTGCCCCCGCCGGACTCGACCACATCCGGGTAGAGGGTGCCCTGCACCAGATACTCGACGTCACCGTGCGCGGCGATCTCCCGGGCGGCGGCCTCGAAGACCCGGATGAACTCCCGCCCGATGATCTTTCGCTTCTGCTCCGGGTCGGTCACCCCGGCCAGCGCGCCGAGAAAGCGGTCGGCCGCGTCGACCACCTTAAGCTTGATGCCGGTCGCCGCGACGTAGTCCTTTTCCACCTGCTCGGCCTCGCCCGCCCGCAGCAGCCCGTGGTCGACGAAGACGCAGGTGAGCTGGTCGCCGACGGCCTTGTGCACAAGCGCGGCGGCGACCGCTGAGTCCACCCCGCCGCTCAGGCCGCAGATGACCTCCTTGTCGCCGACCTGCTCGCGGATCCGGGCCACCTGCTCGTCGATGATGTTCTCGGCCGTCCAGGTCGGCTCGATCCCGGCGATCTCGTAGAGGAAGCGGGTCAGCATCTCCTGCCCGTACGCGGTGTGCCCCACCTCCGGGTGGAACTGGACGCCCGCCCGTCGGCCGGTCACGTCCTCGAACGCGGCGACCGGCGCGCCGGCCGACTCGGCGGTCACCGTGAAGCCCTTCGGGGCCTCGGTCACGCAGTCGCCGTGACTCATCCACACCGGCAGGTCGGCCGGCAGGTCACGGAGCAGTACGCCGGGGTCGAGCAGGCGGGGGCGCAGCGGGGTGCCGCCGTACTCGCGGCTGCCGGTGCGCGCCACCGTGCCGCCGAGGGAGCGGGCCATCGCCTGGAACCCGTAGCAGATGCCGAAGACCGGCACGCCCGCGGTGAACAGCCCGTCGTCGACCTGCGGAGCGCCTGGCTCGTAGACGCTGGCCGGGCCGCCGGAGAGGATGATCGCGGCGGGATCGCGGGCCAGCATCTCGGCCACGGGCGTGGTGTGCGGAACGATCTCGGAGTAGACCTTCGCCTCGCGTACCCGGCGTGCGATCAGCTGGGCGTACTGGGCTCCGAAGTCGACCACGAGGACAGGACGCGGCAGGCTCATAGCCGGCAATCCTACCC
>NZ_JAGPXQ010000086.1:0-2875 GCF_018070435.1 Micromonospora sp. C51
ACGCAGGTCAGGTCTCGTTCGACCTCGGGACGCTGTACGCCGGTCAGCGGAATGACCCGGTCCTGGCTGCGCAGTGGTTCCTGCGCGCGGTGAAGGAGGGGGACCCGCGAGCGCAGCGGCAACTGGAACTGCTCGTGCCGCGTCTGCGTGAGCTGTCGGCGGGTCAGAGCCGTGCCCGGACCATGCTCGGCGTCATTCTTGCGTTTCACCTCGACGAGCAGGTCGCCGGTGCTGAGCTGCTGGAGGCCGCCGCCGCCGACGGTGACCCGGAGGCGCAGCGCTCGCTGGCGTTTCTGCTCGACGGCGGCGCCGACGGGCTGGACGACCCGACCCGGGCGATGGCGCTGTATCGGGCGGCGGCGCAGGCCGGTGACGGATACGCGGCCTACAACCTCGGCGTCAAGGAAAGCGACCACCACGAGGCTGTGCGGTGGCTCCGGCGGGCAGCGGAAGCCGGAGTGCATGAGGCATACCCGCATCTCGCGAACCACCTCAGCGAGCTTGACATCGATGACGAGGCGTTGCGGTGGTACGTCCGGGGCGCCGAGATCGGGCACCCGGGTTGCATGTTCGCGGCAGCCTGCTGGTACCGCGACGGCTTCGGTGGTCCCGTCAACCTCGTCCAGGCGCTGCGTTGGTACCTCGCCATGCTCAGCGCCGGCACTGGCGACGGCATCCATGAGGCACACAAGATCGTCCCGATGATGACCGACGACCAGATCCACGAGGCCGGTCGCCTCGCTGGACGAATCTCCGAAGCCGACGTCTTCGTCACTCGCCGACACCCGGCTTGACCGCTGCCCGACGCACGGCCGTCCGCCCACCAGCGATTCTCACGACCGAAAGCGCGCTCATGCCGCTGACCGGGCGTTGCAGGAGGCACGACTTTGCCGATGAGCATGTACGGTCGCGCCGGTGTGACGGAACGCTGCCGATGGCCACGGGTGCTCTACCGGTTAGGTGGGCTGCGTGTCCCACCAGCGTGGGAGATCGACGCCGGGCGCTTCCGGGCTGGTGAAATGAAACGGCACACCGACATGCTGGGCGACAGCCTGCCCCTGCTCGGTTGCCTGCCGTGCCTCCGGCCAGGGCGGCACCTGGCCGTTGAACAGGCGGATGTCACCGCCTTGCCGCAGCACCGTCAACGGCACCTCGTCGAAGCGGTCATCGTGCCGGCTCGGCCGCCGCACGATTGCGACCAGGTCGACGCACCAGCCCTGCGTGTCACCGTCCCACAGTGCTTCGACGGCAACGACCGGCGCGGTGATGGCGGCCGCCTTCTCGATCAGCTGCGCGGTCGTCGATGGCGCTGGCTCCGGCTCGAGGAGACCCCGCCGGTCCAGTTCGGCGCGACGCTCGATCAGCAGATCCTGGGCCTCGTACAGACCGGGTGGCGGCTGAAGTCCGCCTTCCTGACGCAGGAGGACGACAGCCGCGACCAGCCGACGCGCGCACAGCAGCCCGTCGATCCGGTCCCGCACCTGCGGGCTCAGCGCATTCCACCAGTCGTCGTGCGCATACATGCCGCCATTCTCGCCGATCATGCCGGCGGCAATCCGCACCGACGGAAGCAGCCCTGACATACCGTCCGGATCTGCTGCGGCTCGGGCGCTACCCAGCGTGACGAAGATCGTGGATGCCCTGCGTCCGATCGTGCCGACGACGAGTGCCTCCCTGTTGGAGTCAAACGTTCAGTGGATTCGCGTGTGCGGGCTACCCCAGCAGCGATGTCGTCGTGCGGTCGTGGAGCGGTCAAAGCGTCGCGACGAGCCGGAACCGCTCCAGCACGGCTGGCGTGTCGTCGTTCACAGTGAAGCCCGGATTGCCCAGCCACCCTCGGTAGTCCATTCCGTGCCAGTACTCCTCGTGGCCAGCTCGCCAGGCGGCGACCGAGTCGTGCCCCTCGCCCTCGTCCCGGGCGTGGTCGAGGTCCACGTCGCCGAGGCGGCTGACACGCACCTCGGTCAGTTCGATCACCGCCACCCGGCGACCAACAGAATCGACCACCGCCGCTCGGGCACCCACGGCGGGTAGTGGTTCGCCTTCGATTTCGTAGTCCTGGAGCAGGCCGGTCGTGGTGGTCTTGGTCCCCTCGAGGACTGCAGCGACCAGCTTGTCGCGCAGCGGACCAGGGAAGGCGAACTCGAACGTGGGTAGATCTGCGGTCACCTGGAGGAGACTAACGAGAGATGATCGTCGTCTGCGAGCCGATTGTGCGGTCCTTACGAGCAGTGTTGACGTCGCGGATCGACTCCCCGTGGCCAGCCGTCGTGACATGGCTGGCCACGACACACTCGATCTCCGGCGCTACACGCTCATGCCGCGAGTCACGCGCTACCCAACGGTCACGGCCCTTTGGAGGCCGACGCGGGCTCCTGCGGAGTCGAGTCTGCTGTTGCGGCAGCGCCGGGGCTGACGGTGCCCTCAGCGTCACCCGAGTGGCTCGTCCTCACCGTCCTGTCATGAGCCTGCGGCTGCGGCTGAACGCCGGTAGCGGCCACAGCTGCTGAACACGGCCGTGACCAGGAGGTCCGAAGTCAGCCGCTTCGACGGTTGCCGTACTGGCGAGGACTCTGCACCGTGCCGGAGCGACCGTGGGCGCGGCTCGCGGTACCCCCTATGGGGTTGGCGGTGGCCTTGCCCTTGGACCGGCGTGCCGCGCGGTTCTCGAAGGGCTGCGGCTGCTCCTCGGTTCCCGCTTCAGCGTCAGCGGTGGGATCGGCGTCGCTGGTGGCGTCGGTCATCGGTGTCCTACCTTCTTGATCGTGATGACCGCCCAGTTCGTAGGGTTGGCTCATCCGGGGGTGCTGGGTGTGGCTTTCATCGGGTTGCCGTTGATGGCTCAGGAGACCTGGCCGCCCAGCACCCCGCGACG
>NZ_JAGPXQ010000087.1:0-2438 GCF_018070435.1 Micromonospora sp. C51
TTGGACTTGTCGATGTCGTTGGGGTCGCCTTCGCAGTCGACCACGACGATCTGTCCTGGGGTGAGTTCGTTGAACAGGATCCGTTCGGACAGGTTGTCCTCGATGTCGCGTTGGATGGTGCGGCGTAGCGGCCGGGCGCCGAGGACCGGGTCGAAGCCCTTCTTCGCCAGGTACTTCTTGGCGTTGTCGGTCAGTTCCAGACCCATGTCCTTGTTCCGCAGCTGCGTTTCGATCCGCTGGATCATGATGTCGACGATCGAGAGGATCTCCGACTCGCGCAGCTGGTGGAACACGATGGTGTCATCGATCCGGTTGAGGAACTCGGGCCGGAAGTGCTGCTTGAGTTCGTCGTTGACCTTCTGCTTCATCCGGTCGTAGTTCGACTCGGAGTCCTCCGACGCCTGGAAGCCCAGCGACACCGCCTTGGCCACGTCGCGGGTGCCGAGGTTGGTGGTCAGGATGATGACCGTGTTCTTGAAGTCCACGATCCGGCCCTGACCGTCGGTCAACCTGCCGTCTTCCAGGATCTGCAGGAGCGTGTTGAACACGTCCGGGTGGGCCTTCTCGATCTCGTCGAACAGCACCACGGAGAACGGCCGGCGACGCACCTTCTCGGTCAGCTGCCCACCCTCGTCGTAGCCGACGTAGCCGGGAGGGGCACCGACGAGCCGGGACACCGTGTACCGGTCGTGGAACTCCGACATGTCCAACTGGATCAGCGCGTCCTCGGACCCGAACAGGAACTCCGCCAGGGCCTTGGACAGCTCGGTCTTACCCACCCCCGACGGGCCGGCGAAGATGAACGAACCCGACGGACGCTTCGGGTCCTTCAACCCGGCCCGCGTACGGCGGATCGCCTTCGACACCGCCTTGACCGCGTCCTCCTGGCCGATGACGCGCTTGTGCAGCTCGTCCTCCATGCGCAGCAGACGCGAGGTCTCCTCCTCGGTCAACTTGTAGACCGGGATACCCGTCCAGTTACCCAACACCTCAGCGATCTGCTCGTCGTCGACCTCCGAGACGACGTCCAGGTCACCGGCCTTCCACTCCTTCTCCCGCTGCGCCTTCTGACCCAACAACTGCTTCTCGGTGTCCCGCAACTGCGCCGCCCGCTCGAAGTCCTGCGCGTCGATCGCGGACTCCTTGTCCCGACGCACCTGCGCGATCCGCTCATCGAAGTCCCGCAGGTCCGGCGGCGCCGTCATCCGACGGATCCGCATCCGCGCACCCGCCTCATCGATCAAGTCGATCGCCTTGTCCGGCAAGAACCGATCAGAGATGTACCGGTCGGCGAGCGTCGCGGCGGCGACCAGCGCAGCGTCGGTGATGGAGACGCGGTGGTGCGCCTCGTACCGGTCCCGCAGACCCTTCAAAATCTCGATGGTGTGCGCCAGCGACGGCTCACCCACCTGGATCGGCTGGAAACGACGCTCCAACGCGGCGTCCTTCTCCAAATGCTTACGGTACTCGTCGAGCGTGGTCGCGCCGATGGTCTGCAACTCACCCCGCGCCAGCATCGGCTTCAGGATGCTCGCCGCGTCGATCGCACCCTCCGCCGCGCCCGCACCCACCAGGGTGTGGATCTCATCGATGAACAAGATGATGTCACCCCGGGTACGGATCTCCTTGAGCACCTTCTTCAGACGCTCCTCGAAGTCACCCCGATACCGGGAACCGGCGACCAGGGCACCCAGGTCGAGCGTGTAGAGCTGCTTGTCCTTCAGCGTCTCCGGCACCTCACCCTTGATGATCTTCTGGGACAGGCCCTCCACCACGGCGGTCTTACCCACACCAGGCTCGCCGATCAGCACCGGGTTGTTCTTCGTCCGGCGGGACAGCACCTGCATCACCCGCTCGATTTCCTTCTCGCGCCCGATCACCGGGTCGAGCTTGCCCTCGCGGGCGGCCTGGGTCAGGTTGCGGCCGAACTGATCCAGCACGAGGCTGGTCGACGGCGCGGCCTCACCCGGCGCCGTACCCGCCGCAGCCGGCTCCTTGCCCTGGTAGCCGGAGAGCAGCTGGATCACCTGCTGGCGCACCCGGTTCAGGTCAGCGCCCAGCTTCACCAGGACCTGGGCGGCGACGCCCTCGCCCTCGCGGATCAGGCCGAGCAGGATGTGCTCGGTGCCGATGTAGTTGTGCCCGAGCTGCAGCGCCTCGCGCAGCGACAACTCCAACACCTTCTTGGCCCGCGGCGTGAACGGAATATGCCCGCTCGGCGCCTGCTGACCCTGACCAATGATCTCCTCCACCTGCTGACGGACACCCTCCAGAGAGATCCCCAGACTCTCCAAAGCCTTCGCCGCCACACCCTCACCCTCATGGATCAGGCCCAACAGGATGTGCTCCGTACCGATGTAATTGTGGTTGAGCATCCGGGCCTCTTCCTGGGCCAGGACGACAACCCGTCGCGCTCGGTCGGTGAACCGCTCGAACAT
>NZ_JAGPXQ010000088.1:0-1624 GCF_018070435.1 Micromonospora sp. C51
CGGCCTTGAGCAGATCGAGGACCTTGCGACGAAACTCCGGTGGGTATCTCCTCGGCACGTCTCTCCTCAACGAGCGACGAGCCTGACGAGTCAACCAACCCGACTCCACCGAACCCGGGGAACATCATCTCCACAGAACCCGGGGCGGTTCACTCCCTGTTCGGCATCAAGCAGGTGAGCAGTCGCAGGGAGGAGCCAGCGCATGAGGCGTGTTGTGATCGGGATGGATCCGCACAAGCGGTCGGCCACGATCGAGGCCATCGACGAGCGGGAGAGAGTCCTGACCCAGGGCCGGTTCGGCACCGACACCGAGGGCTACCAGCAGATGCTGGCAGCAGGTCGCGCTTTCAATGATCGAGTGTGGGCGGTCGAAGGCTGCTCCGGCATCGGGCGGCACATCGCCCAGCGCCTGGTCGCCGACGGCGAACCAGTGCTCGACGTGCCGCCGAAACTGTCGTCCCGGGTGCGAGTCTTCGACACCGGTCAGGGCCGCAAGACCGACCCGGTCGACGCGCACAGCGTCGCGGTCGCCGGGCTGCGCAGCCGCGGCCTGCGAACCGTCACCCCCGACGACGTCACCGCCGTGGTGCGCCTGCTCGTCGACCGCCGCGACGAACTCGGCCGGGCCCGCACCGACATCATCAGCCGCATCCACCACCTGCTGCTCGAACTCATCCCTGGCGGAGCCAAGAAATTCCTCACGCGCGGCCAGGCCAGCTACCTACTGCGCACCGCACCGCTACCGGACGGCATCGTCGCCCAGACCCGCCACGACCTGGCCCGCGAACTCATCGAGGAACTCACCACGACCGACGCCAAGATCCGGGCAGCCGACAAGCAGCTGCGCCAGTTCGTCACCGACCACGGCAGCACTCTCACCGAGATGCATGGGATCGGTCCGTCCGGGGCAGCCCGGCTGATCGGCGACATCGCAGACATCCACCGGTTCCGCACCCCGGCGCACTTCGCGTCCTGGAACGGCACCGCCCCGCTCGAGGCGTCCTCCGGCGAGCAGCGCCGGCACCGGCTCTCCCGCGCCGGCAACCGCCGCATCAACCGGGTCCTGCACATCATGGCCATCGTTCAGCTCCGCAGTGACACCCCCGGCCGCGCCTACTACCGGCGCCGCCTCGCCGAAGGCAAGACCACGATGGAAGCGCTCCGCGCCCTCAAACGCCACCTGTCCGACGTCGTCTACAAGCGGATGCTCCACGACGCCGCAACGCGCGGAACCGGTGAAACGGGCCCGGGAGGACACTCGGGAGCGACTCTGCAATCCAGCGCGGACGGCCCAACCCCTACAGCCACCTCTTCGGACAAGTCACAACCCGGACCCGCCAACAGAAAGCCTAAAACAAAGTCGCCATGATCCCTTGACCAAGAGGGGAACCAGATCCGCGCACGTGATCATGCGGTCGGCGGGCCGGAACGAGTCAGATCGGGGGCGGTGAGAGTTCGGCAATGGCGCCGTTGCCGCTCGATACGGTCTGATCCGCTACTCGGTCTCGGGTCGGGCCTCGTCCAACATCGTCGATAGGAACGGTGTCAGGACTAGGTCAGCGCATAGTGGAAGGAGGGGCAGCGGCCGTGGTTGCGGTTGTCGCCAGTTGGAAGTGCCAGATAA
>NZ_JAGPXQ010000089.1:0-1442 GCF_018070435.1 Micromonospora sp. C51
GGAATCTCAATGATCGTGTCAAGCCCTCGCGGTGAGCGGGGGTGAGTCGTGGAATTCGCGGTTGTCGCGCAGCAGTGCCCAGAGCACGTCGACGAGTCTGCGGGCCAGGGCGATGAGGGCCTGGGTGTGGCGCAGTCGTTCGTCGCGTTTGCGGCGGTAGAACGCTTGGGAGGCGCCGCCGGCGCGCAGGCTGGACAGGGCGGCCATGTAGAAGACCCGGCGCAGGCCGCGGTGGTAGCGCTTGGGTCGGTGCAGATTGCCGGTGCGGCGGCCGGAGTCGCGGGGTACCGGTGCGAGCCCGGCGTAGGCGGCCAGTCGGGCTGGGGTGCCGAATGCGGCCAGGTCGCCGCCGGTGGCTACGAGGAACTCCGCGCCGAGGATCGGACCCATGCCGGGCATGCTCTCGATGATTTTCGCTTGAGGGTGCGTACGGAATCTTTTGGTGAGCAGCTTGTCGGTCTCCTTGATTTCCCGGTCCAGGTCCAGCAGCCGGCGGGCCAGCCGGGCGACCAGCGCGGCGGTGGTGGCCTCGGCGGGCAACCGCACGGTCTGCGCGGCTGCGGCAGCCAGGGCCTTGTCCACCATGGCCGGGATCCCCTTGCGCCAGGCGCCGGCTTCGGTGAGGTACGCGGCCAGCCCGTCCGGGCCGGCGTCACGGATGGCGTGTGGGGTCTGGTAGCCGGCCACCAGGATCAACGCGCTGCGCGTGGAGTAGTCGAAGGCCCGCTCCAGCGCGGGAAAGATCGCGGTGAGCAGCTCGCGCAGCCGGTTGACCCCGCGCACCCAATCGGCCATCAGGTCGGCGCGGTGGGCGACCAGCAACGACAACTCCACCACCAACTCGTTCGGCGTGGACAGCTCAGTCAGGTCGCGGCGCAGCCGGGCAGTGTCGGCAATGATCCGGGCGTCCTTGGCGTCGGTCTTCCCTTCACCGGCGAACGCGACGGCCATCCGGTTCACCGTTCGCCCAGGGACGTAGACGACCCGTTGACCAGCCGTGACCAGCAGCGCCAGCAGCAGCGTCGCCGCCGCGCAGGTCAGGTCCACCGCCCACCGCACCTCGACGCCGGCCTGCCCGGCGCGGGTCATCAGCGCCTCGATCGCGGCCTGATCGTTGGCGATCCGCCTCGACCACAACAGCCGCCCCTCAGCATCGATTGCCGCAGCGTGGTGCGCCTCCTTACCCGCGTCGACACCGATCCAGACCACTTCCCGAGCCGTCACCCGGCCCGACCTCCCCTCCGCACAGGTCAACCCCGTGGACGACCCCGCCGGCAGGTCCTTAGACAGCGACGACTCGCACAGATCTCAATCAGCGGCCGGGGCGTCCAGAACAGCGAGGCGGCCATTCCTCCCGAGCCATCGCAGGGCAACCCGTCATCAGCCACACCTCGCCGTCCTGGGCATCCAGGGCTCCAACCCCAGACACTTCAACCCTAAGG
>NZ_JAGPXQ010000009.1:0-211246 GCF_018070435.1 Micromonospora sp. C51
CATCACCGGCCGGGTCTACGGTTGGGCCAAGGCCCTCAACGCCCTGATCCTCGCCTACGGCGACCGGATCATCATCTAACAGCATCGATCACACCACAGGCCCAAACACGGAAATCGACACACTCCCCACATCTATCGGGACTCCCCCTTGACACATGTCTCGGGACAGCACAGTTCGCAATTAACGGAAACTGTCCAAGATTGGCTGGCGAGCCCTAAGTTTCGACGCGCTGACGGCGTGCAGCGGGGTGGCTGGCGCGCGTGTGTGGTTGAGGGTGGTCGTTCGCGAATTGCGCGGTGTGCGCTCGCCGGGCGGCGGCCTCAGGGCCGTGACGATCCGGACGGCGGTGTTGCGAGGAGAGATCACGGCGTCGGAAGTGATTGGTACCGTGCGTACTCCGCCACTGACGTGCAGTTATCCACCGGAGGCGTCGACAAGGTGCCCTTCCCTGCGCTCGACGGCGGTGGGGAAGAATGGGCGGCGTGACGTCCCCCCGTGATCTTGTGCTGCTGGGTTGTACCGGGTCGATCGGTACGCAGGCCATCGACATCGTGCGCCGCAACCCGGAGCGGTTCCGGGTGGTGGCGCTGGGTGCCGGTGGCGGCAACATCGGGCTGCTCGCCGCCCAGGCGCTCGAACTCGGTGTCGACGTGGTGGGGGTGGCCAAGGCGTCCGCCGCGCAGGATCTTCAGCTGGCGTTCTACGCCGAGGCGAGTCGGCGGGGCTGGGCGAGCGGGGAGTTCAAGCTGCCCAAGATCGTGGCCGGGCCGGAGGCGATGACCGAGCTGGCGCAGTGGCCGTGCGACGTCGTACTCAACGGGGTGGTGGGGTCGCTCGGGCTGGCACCGACGCTGGCGGCGCTGCGCGCCGGGCGTACGCTCGCGCTTGCCAACAAGGAGTCGCTGGTGGCCGGCGGCTCGCTGGTCAAGGGCGCGGTGACGCGGCCGGAGCAGATCGTCCCGGTGGATTCGGAGCACTCGGCGCTGGCCCAGTGCCTGCGCGGCGGCACCCGGGGTGAGGTACGCCGGCTGGTGGTGACCGCCAGCGGTGGGCCGTTCCGGGGTAGGCGGCGCGACGAGCTGACGGCTGTCACGCCGGAGCAGGCGCTCGCCCACCCGACCTGGAACATGGGACCGGTCGTCACGATCAACTCGGCGACCATGGTCAACAAGGCGCTTGAGGTGATCGAGGCGCACGAGCTGTTCGACGTGCCGTACGCCGACATCACCGTGATGGTGCACCCCCAGTCGGTGATCCACTCGATGGTCGAGTTCGTCGACGGGTCGACGTTGGCGCAGGCCAGCCCGCCGGACATGCGGCTGCCGATCGCCCTGGGCCTCGGCTGGCCGGACCGGGTGCCGGAGGCCGCCGCCGCCGTCGACTGGACCACCGCGCACACCTGGGAGTTCGCGCCGCTTGACGACGAGGCGTTCCCGGCGGTGGCGCTGGCCAAGGCGGCCGGGGAGGCCGGTCGATGCCGGCCGGCGATCTACAACGCGGCGAACGAGGAGTGCGTGGCGGCGTTCGTCGACGGGCGGCTGCCGTTCCTCGGCATCGTCGACACGTTGCAGCGCGTGTTGGAGGAGGCTCCCGATTTCGGCGAACCGGGTACCGTCGAGGACGTACTCGAAGCCGAGTCGTGGGCGCGCGCACACGCGCAGGAGATCATCGCTGCTGCGGTGGAAGGAGCTTGATGTCGTTCGCGTTCGGGGTGGTGCTGTTCGCCCTCGGCATTCTCATCTCGGTGAGCCTGCACGAGGCCGGGCACATGCTCACCGCCAAGGCCTTCGGCATGAAGGTCACCCGCTACTTCGTCGGCTTCGGCCCCACCCTCTGGTCGTTCAAGCGCGGCGAGACCGAGTACGGGATCAAGGGCATCCCGCTCGGCGGCTTCTGCAAGATCGTCGGAATGACGCCGCAGGACGACGACGTCGAGCCCGGTGACGAGAAGCGCGCCATGTGGCGCTACCCGGTGTGGAAGCGCACCATCGTGATGTCCGCCGGGTCGGTGACCCACTTCGGGTTGGCGATCTTCGCCGCCTGGCTGGCCGCGATGACCTTCGGCCTGCCCAACCCGAACTTTCCCAGCACCGAGGAGCAGATCCGCAGCGAGCCGGCGGTGATCGCCCTCCAGGACTGCGTCCTGCCGGACACCACCTACCGGGCCTGCGAGACCGGTGACGCGCCGAGCCCCGCCGCTGCGGCCGGGCTTCAGGACGGCGACCGGATCACCTCGATCAACGGCACCCCGATCGCCAACTACGGCGATCTGCTCACCACGCTGCGGGCCACCAGCCCCGGCAGCACTGCCAAGATCGGGTACGAACGCGACGGCCAGCCCGGCAACGTCGAGACGGTGCTGGCCACCACCAAGCGCCCGCCGATCGACAACCCGGACGGGCCGGTCGGCGACGTCTCGGCGCTCGGCATCGGCCTGGTCATCAGCACTCCCGGCCTGGTCAGCTACGGCCCGGTGGAGGCGGTCGGCGCGACAAGCACCTTCATCGGCGACATGGCGGTGGCCACCGCGCAGGCGTTGCAGCGGCTGCCGGAGAAGATCCCCGCGCTCTGGACCGCTATCACCGGCGGCGAGCGGGACATCGACACCCCGATCAGCGTGGTCGGCGCCAGCGTCCTCGGCGGCGAGGCGGTCGCCAACAACGCCTGGGAAATCTTCATCATGCTGTTCATCTCGCTGAACTTCTTCATCGGGGTGTTCAACCTGCTGCCGCTGCTGCCGCTGGACGGCGGCCACATCGCCATCGCCTGGTTCGAACGGGCCCGCTCCTGGCTGTACGCGCGGCTGCGCCGGCCCGACCCGGGCCGGGTGGACTACTTCAAGCTGATGCCCTTCACGTACGTGGTGATCCTGATCGGTGGGGTGTTCACCCTGCTCACCATCACCGCGGACGTGGTCAACCCGATCACCCTCTTCCCAAAGTGAGTGCCTGAAGTGACCGCTGTCAGTCTCGGTATGCCGCCCGTACCGCCACCGCCGCTCGCGCCCCGCCGGGCCAGCCGCCAGATCATGGTCGGGTCCGTGCCGGTCGGTGGCGGGGCACCGGTGTCCGTCCAGTCGATGACCACCACGTTGACCGCTGACGTGAACGCCACCCTCCAGCAGATCGCGGAGCTGACGGCGTCCGGGTGCCAGATCGTCCGGGTCGCGGTGCCCAGCCAGGACGACGTTGAGGCGCTGCCGGCGATCGCGAAGAAGTCGCAGATCCCGGTGATCGCGGACATCCACTTCCAGCCGAAGTACGTCTTCGCCGCGATCGACGCCGGGTGCGCGGCGGTCCGGGTCAACCCGGGCAACATCCGCCAGTTCGACGACAAGGTGGCGGAGATCGCCCGGGCCGCCTCGGACGCGGGTACGCCGATCCGGATCGGGGTCAACGCCGGCTCGCTGGACAAGCGGCTGCTGGCCAAGTACGGCAGGGCCACGGCGGAGGCGCTCGTCGAGTCGGCGCTGTGGGAGTGCTCGCTGTTCGAGGAGCACGGCTTCCGGGACATCAAGATCTCGGTGAAGCACAACGACCCGGTGGTGATGATCCGGGCGTACCGGCAGCTCGCCGAGCAGTGCGACTACCCGCTGCACCTCGGAGTGACCGAGGCCGGGCCGGCGTTCCAGGGCACCATCAAGTCGGCAGTCGCCTTCGGGGCGCTGCTGGCCGAGGGGATCGGCGACACCATCCGGGTGTCGCTGTCCGCGCCGCCGGTCGAGGAGATCAAGGTCGGCAACCAGATCCTGGAGTCGCTCGGGCTGCGCGAGCGCGGCCTGGAGATCGTCTCCTGCCCCTCCTGTGGGCGGGCCCAGGTGGACGTCTACAAGCTGGCCGAGGAGGTCACCGCCGGCCTGGAAGGGCTGCCGGTGCCGCTGCGGGTCGCCGTGATGGGCTGCGTGGTAAACGGTCCAGGTGAGGCCCGCGAGGCCGACCTGGGGGTGGCCTCCGGCAACGGCAAGGGGCAGATCTTCGTCAAGGGTCAGGTCATCAAGACGGTGCCCGAGGGGCAGATCGTGGAGACCCTCATCGAGGAGGCGCTGCGGCTGGCCGACGAGATGGGCGCCGAGCTGCCCGAGGAACTGCGCGACCTGATCCCCGGCGCCACCGTCACCGTGCACTGACGGATGCGACCAGCAGGAGGGCGGCCATCCACTGGGTGGCCGCCCTCGGCGCGTACCGGGGTCACTCGGATTCGGCGAGGATCGCGTACAGCTTGCGGCGGGTCTCGTCGAGCACCTGGGCGGCGCGTTCCCGCTGGTCGTCGGTGCCCGTCATCATCACCTGGCGCAGCGCCTGCATTGCCTGCATGCCGGCGTGACGAATGTCGTGCCAGCTGTTGATGGTGTCCTCGGCGACCTCCGCCCAGGGCGGCGTCTGGGCCGCCTCGTCGGCCTCGGCGCGGCCCTGCTCGGTGAGGGTGAACCGCTTGCGGCCACCGCCGGACTCCTCGGTGGCGGCGATGACGCCCTCGTCCTCCAGCAACTGGAGCGTCGGGTAGATCGAACCGGGGCTGGGTCGCCAGCTCCCGCCGGTGCGAGAGTCGATCTCCTGGATCATTTCGTAGCCGTGCATCGGCCGCTCGGTGAGCAGGGCCAGCACCGCGTTGCGGACGTTGGGCCGGCGTCCCCGGCCCCGCCCCCGGCCGCCTCGGCCGTGCCCGTGCCCGCCCGGCGGAAACGGCGGCCCCGGCGGGAAGGGCGGAAAACCGAACCCCCGCATCCGCCCCTCGTGCAGCCCATGTCCACGTCGATGGAACTTCATCGCTGTTCTCCTTCACAGAGCTATCACTGATGCATCAACGATATATCGCCAACACAACGCCGACAACTCACTCACCCGCCCACCTCGCCTTGTTGACCAAGAAGTTCGGGTCAGGATGGGGGCCCGAGGACGGCGAAAACTTCTTGATCAACGCGGGCGGACGCGGGCGGGGCGGACGCGGGTGGGTGGGGGTTGCGGTCCGCCAACAGAACGTGAACGAATCTGGCAGGCTGGTAACCGTGCTGACGGCGCCGGTGCGGCAAATCGGGGAATCGGAACGGCGTGCGGTCGAGCGGTTGCTCGATCTCGACCCGTTCGCTAGCGCGCAGGTCGCGGAGCGGGTCGCCGCGCGTGGGCTGGCCTGGTGGCGGGCCGAGGGCCGGGTGCTGGGGTACGGCTCCCGCCGCCACCTCGAATCCGTCTGTTGGCTCGGCGGCAACCTCACCCCGGTGCTGGCCAGCCCACAGGCCATCGCCGCCTTCGCCGACCTGCTGGCCGGCGAGGAACGGCTCTGCTCCTCGATCGTGGGGCGGGCCGACGCCGTGCTGCAACTGTGGGAGCGGCTCTCCGACACCTGGGGACCGGCCCGCGACGTACGCCCGAACCAGCCGTTGCTGGTCACCGACGCGCTGCCCCCGGTCCCCGTCGACCCGCAGGTACGCCGGGTGCACAGCGGCGAACTCGACCGGCTCTTCCCGGCCGCCGTGGCGATGTACACCGAGGAGGTCGGCATCTCACCGTTGGCCGACGACGGCGGGCGCGGGTACCGACGCCGGGTCACCGAGATGATCCGCTCAGGTCGGGCGTACGCCCGTTTCGTCGACGGCCGGGTGGTGTTCAAAGCCGAACTGGCGGTCGTCACCCGGCGCACCGCGCAGGTCCAGGGGGTGTGGGTGGCACCCGAGTGGCGGGGGCGGGGCATCGCCACCGCCGCGATGGCGGCGGTGGTCCGTGACGCGCTGACCCGGGTCGCGCCCACGGTCAGCCTGTACGTCAACGACTTCAACCTGCCGGCCCGGCGCGTCTACCAGCGTTGCGGCTTCCGCCCGGTCGGCGCGCTGGCGACCGTGCTGTTCTGAGCCGGCCCGCCGGTCGGCTGGCCCGCTGGTCCGCCGGTCGGCGGAGATCCTCGTCACGCCCCGCCACCGGCGAAAATACGTTGAGCCAGGGGGTCGGGCGCAGCAGGCTGGAAACTCCGCCACCAGACCGGAGGAAACCGACGCATGCGCCTGCTCCGTGATCTGTGGGTCACCTCCTCGCGTCGGATGACCCTGGTGGTCGTCCTGATCCTGCTCGGCGGCATCGGCCAGGCGGCCACCGCCGCGCTCGCCGGGCCGGTGCTGCTGCACCGCTCCGTCGGGTTCTTCGTGCTGCTGTCGGTGGCGTTGGTCGCGGCGGTCGTCAGCGACCTGGTGGTCAGCCTGGTGATGGCCGGGGTGACCGCCGACTGGTCCGCCGACCTGCGTCGCCGACTGTGCCGGGTGGCGCTGGGGCAGCCCGTGCCCACCCTGGAAACCACCCCGGTGGGGGAGATGCTCGACCGGATCGACGGCGACGTCTACGACGTCGCCTCGGGGGTGCGCGGTCCCGGCGTACGGCTGGCCCAGGCGCTGGCCGTCGGCCTGCTGTCCACGCTCGTCGCGCTCACCGTCTGGTGGCCGGCCGGGATCGGCATGCTGCTGCTCTGCGTCCTGCTCGCCTTCACCCTGCGCCGTCCCGCCGCCCGGATCGCCCCGGCCCGGATGCACGAGGAGGCGGCCTGGTCGGATCTCGCGGCGGTGATGGAGGAGGCGATCCACGGCCAGGACGACGTACGTACGAGTCTGGCCCGGCCGTACGTGCTTCGCCTCTACGCCCGCCGGGCAGCCGAGGTGCTGCGCCGTGGCCTGCGGGTGTGGCAGATGTCGGCGCAGGTCAACACCGTCGCGGCCGGGGTGACCCGGGCCGGGGTGGCGGTGGTCGTGCTCGGCGGCGTGTGGGCGTTGACCACCGGCCGGGTCGACGCCGCCCGGATGACCGCGATCTGGCTGCTCGCGCTCTCCTTCGGCATGACCGTCGAACACGTCAGCCGGATGGTGCCGGAGGTGCAGTACGCCCTCGGCGCGTGGGGGCGGGTCCAACTGCTCTCGGCCGCCCCGCAGGAACCCACCGGCGGTGCCGCCCCCAGCGACGGTGACCTGGTCATCCGCGACCTCACCTACCGTTACCCGAGCACCGGCCCGGACGCCGATCGCGGCCCCGCGCTCCGCGACATCGACCTGACCTTCGTGCGGGGCCGCTCGTACGCCCTGGTCGGCCGGACCGGGTCGGGCAAGTCGACGCTGGCCAAGCTGCTCACCCGGGCGGTCGACGTGCCACCGGGGACGGTCCTGCTGGGCGGGCGCGACGTGCTCGACCTCGACGTGGAGCAGCTGCGCCGGTGGATCGCCGTGGTGCCGCAACGTACCGAGATCCTCGCCGGCACGCTCGCCGAGAACGTGGCGCTGTTCGACCCCGAACTGCTCGACGCCGCCGCCCGGGCCCTGAACGAGCTGGGGCTGGCCAACTGGATCGCGGAGCTGCCGGCCGGCCTGGACACCCGCCTCGGCGAGGGCGGCCACGTGCTCTCGGCCGGTCAGGAGCAGCTTGTCGCCTTCGCCCGGATCCTGGTCCGTGATCCGCACGTGGTGATCCTCGACGAGGCCACCGCCCGGCTCGACCCGGTCACCGAGACCCGGGTGCAGCAGGCCACCGAGCGCCTGCTGCGCGACCGGATCGGCATCGTCATCGCCCACCGGCTGTCGTCGGTGAGCCGCTGCGACGAGGTGGTGGTGCTGGCCGACGGCGCGGTGGTCGAGGCCGCCCCGCTGGCCGAGTCGCGGCGCTTCGCCGAACTCCTCGCTGCCGGCGACGCGGGCGGTGCCGCCGGCCATGCGGGTGGTGCCGCCGGCGACGCCGAGGTTGACCTGCTGGCCGGGTCGGGCTGGCCGCGACCGGAACCGGTGCTGGTCGGTGCCCACCCGGCGGACGCGGCGATCGCAGCCGACTCGGGCGACCCGAGAGGTCTGCTGGTCGCAGACATCCGGGCTCCCGGTCCGTCCCAGGCGAGTGATCCGCTGGCCGACACCGTCCGGACGGACCCGTCGGTCGGAGCCGTCGTACCTGCCACACCGGTCGTCGGACCCGAGCCGGTCGAGCCGGCGGAGGGCCGGGAGACCGGGGGCCATGAGGTTGGCGGACCCGAGATCGGCGGACCGCCAGTCGACGCGAGGACGGGCGGCCGGGGCGATCAGCGCCCCGCCTCCCGGGCACGGACCCTGCGGGAGATCGCTCGGCTCTGCCTCAACGACCCCCGATACGGCGCGGCGGCGGTGGGCATCTTCGCCGTGCTGGCGATCCTCGGCCTGGACGGGCCGGTGCTCGCCTGGTTCTGGGCCGACGTGGTCGACGGCACCGGCGATCCCTGGCTACCCGCACTGGGTATCGCGGCTGGGCTGATCCTCGCCATCCCGGCGCACTACTGGACCCACCTGTGGTTTCCCGCCTGGTGGGTACGGCAGATGCTGCGGATCAGCGCGCGCCTGGTGCACGGCCAGACCGGCCCGCGCCGGGTCAGCCGGCACACCCCCGCCGAGGTGGTGGCCCAGGGCGGTGACACCGAACGGGTCGTCCAACTCGCCGACAACGTGCTCGACCAGACCGTCGGCCTGATCCTGCTGGTCGCCATGACGCTGATCACTGACAGCGTGGTGCCGGGACTGTTCTTCCTCGGCACGATGGTGCTCTCCGGACTGGCGGCTACGGCGTTCGGCCCGAGGCTGGAGCGGGCGGCACGGGACACCGTCGCCGCCCGGGCGGCCTTCGCCACCGCCCTGGTCTCGACCCTGTCGGCGGCCCGCACGGTGAAGCTGGCCGGGGCCACCCGACCGGTGCTGACCCACCTCGCCAACCTCGACACCGTACGCAGCGAACGGCAGCGCCGGGAGATCGCCGTGCAGGTCTGGGCGCGCTCCACGCCGGCGGTGGCCAGCGGGCTGTTCCCGATCGGCGTATGGGCGTTGTTCCTGACCGGCGGGCTCTCCGCCGGAGCGGCTCTGGTCGCGGTCGCCACGCTGGGCGCGGCCCGCTGGTTCGCCTGGACCACCGCCTCGTTGATCTCCCAGGTGCCGTCGGCGCGGGTGTGGACCCGGCGGACGGCGGAGATGACCGGGATCGAGGCGTACTCGGCACGGGTGCCCGGGGTCGACCTCGCCGCTGGTACGGCCCCTGCCCCGACGGCGCCACCGCGTACCCCGCTGCGTCGGCTGGAGCTGGTCGGCTTCGGCGTCCGGCACACCGACGGCACCGTTGCCGTACGCGACGTGGACCTGGCCGTGGCACGCGGTCAACTGGTCCTCGTGGTCGGGCCGGTCGGTTCGGGCAAGTCGTCGCTGCTGCGGGCCCTCGCGGGCATCGCCCCGCACACCGGGTTGTTGACCTGGAACGACGAATCGGTGACCGAGCCGGAGCTGTTCCTGCGCCCCAACCAGGTCGGCTACGTCGGTCAGTTGCCCCGGGTGCTCTCCGGCACGGTCGCCGACAACATCACCCTCGGGCATCAGGTGGACGCCGAGCATGCGGTCAGCACCGCCCAGCTCGAACACGACCTGGCCGCCACCGGCAGCGGGCTCGGCCTGCTCATCGGGCACAAGGGCACCCGGTTGTCCGGTGGGCAGCTGCAACGGCTGGCGCTGGCCCGGGCGCTGGCTCCGCGTACCGAGCTGCTGGTGGCCGACGACGTCTCCTCCGCGCTGGATGTCACCACCGAACTGGCGCTGTGGCAGGCGTTGCGGGACCGCGGTGTGACAGTGGTCGGCTCCACCTCGAAACGGGCCGCGCTGGTACGGGCCGACCACGTGGTGGTGCTCATCGCCGGTACGGTCGCCGCCCAGGGCCCGTGGCGTGACCTGGAACAACACTGGGGTCACCTGGCTGGCTGAAAGCGTGTCTGAGATCCGCACGGGTCCGGCTGCCCTCGGCCGTCACCGGGCAGCCGGACCCGCGGATCAGGCCGCCCGCAGGTACGGGTCCGGCCAGTTGGGCGCGGCGCCCAGCTTGGCGGCCGCCTGGTGCGGCCAGTACGGATTGCGCAGCAGTTCCCGGCCGAGCAGCACCATGTCGGCCTCGCCGTCGGCGATGATCGCCTCGGCCTGCTCCGGTTCGACGATCAGGCCGACCGCGCCGGTCGGCACCTGCGCCTCGCGGCGGACCTGAGCGGCCAGCGGCACCTGGTAGCCGCGCCCGACCGGAACGTTGGCGGATGGCGACGCCCCGCCGGAGGAGCAGTCGATCAGGTCCACCCCGGCGGCGGCGAGTTCGGCGGCGAGGGCCACGCTGTCCTCGACCGTCCAGCCGCCCGGCACCCAGTCGGTGGCCGAGATCCGGGCCAGTACCGGCACGTCCTCACCGACAGCGGCACGCACCGCCCGAGCCACCTCCAGCGTCAGCCGCATCCGCCCGGCCCGGTCACCGCCCCAGCCGTCGGCCCTGTGGTTGGTCAGCGGGGAGAGGAACTCGTGCAGCAGGTAGCCGTGTGCAGCGTGGATCTCCACGGCGGCGAAGCCGGCCGCCACCGCCCGCGTGGCGGACTCGGCGAACCCCGCGACGACATCGGCGATCCCGGTGTCGTCCAGGGCCGACGGCACCCGGTACTCCGGCACGAACGGTTCACCGGTGGGCCCGACCGGCGTCCAGCCGCCCTCGGCGTCCGGCACCCCACCCCGGCGCGGCTCCCACGGCCGGTACGTCGACGCTTTGAACCCGGCATGCGCGAGCTGCACCACGGGCACCGCGCCGTGCGCGGCCACGAGCCTGGTCACCGGCCGCCAGGCGTCGACGTGGCGGCCGGACCACAACCCGGTGTCCTGCGGACTGATCCGGCCCTCCGGCAGCACGGCGGTCGCCTCGGTCATCACCAGGCCCGCGCCACCGATCGCCCGGGTGCCGAGATGCACCAGGTGCCAGTCGGTGGGGAGGCCGTCGGGACCGGCGCTGTACTGGCACATCGGTGCCAGCGCGATCCGGTTGGGCAGGGTGACCGTCCGCAGCGTCAGCGGCGTGAACAACGAACTCATTGCGCCATCCTCTCCCGGGTGCGCGACCTCAGCGCCGACGGCGAGCTGTGGGCTCGCGCACGGTCGGTGTCCGGTGGTCCTGCACCGCCACCGCCGTGGGGTCGCGTACCGCCAACGCTGCGGCGGTGGCCAGGGCCCAGCCGACGGCAACCGTCAGCAGCAGCCGTTCCAGCACCCCGACCAGTGGACTCCGGCCGACCAGCAGCATCGCCAAACCGACCGCTCCCGCGAGTGGCAGCGACACCGCTGCCGCGACGGCGCCCGTGCGCCGCAGCCGGCGTCGCGCCACCGGCGAGAAGGCGACCGCCAGCATCGCGAAGACCACGGCCGCCGTCGCGGCGACACTTGCCGCACCGTGCACCAGATCCGCCACGGTGGCCCGTTCGAAGGGCGGCAGTGGGCAGCCCGCGCTGCACGTCACCGCTCCGGACAGGACCGTGCACAGACTCGCCGCCACGAGTAGCGTCACGGCGACCCGAAGTGCCGTGTCGCCGCAGTGCGGCGCACCGAACCGTAGCGCGACGGCGAGCAGCAGCAGCGCCCCGGCCAGGGCGAACACTCCGATCCGGTACGTCCAGGCATAGTCGCTGTCGACGACACCGGCCTCACTCACGTACCCGGTCAGGCCCGGTCCTGGGCCGCCGACCACGGCGAGTGTCACCGCAGCCGCGCCAGCCAGGGCGCAGAGCGCGGCGACCAGCGCGGCGCCACGCCGCACCGACCGGCGGACCGTTGCCGGCGGCTCAGCCACGCCCGTGCGGCGTCGTCCAGCCGTGCAGGTCCGGCCCGAGTGGGACGATCCCGGTCGGGTTGATCTCGCCGTGGGTGGCGTAGTAGTGCCGCTTGATGTGGTCGAAGTCGACGGTCTCCCCGAAACCGGGGGTCTGGAACAGGTCCCGGGCGTACGCCCACAACACCGGCAGTTCGGTGAGTTTCTGCCGGTTGCACTTGAAGTGTCCGTGGTACGCCACATCGAAGCGGACCAGCGTGGTGAACAGGCGCACGTCCGCCTCGGTGATCGAGTCACCCATCAGGTAACGCCGGCCGGCCAACCGCTCCGACAGCGCGTCCAGCCGGGTGAACAGCGCCGCGAACGCCTCGTCGTACGCCTGCTGGGTGGTGGCGAAGCCGCATCGGTAGACGCCGTTGTTGACGTCCCGGTGGATCTCGGCCATCAGCGCGTCCATCTCCGGGCGCAGCTCCACCGGATAGAGGTCCGGCGCGTCCGGGGCGTGCAACTGCCGCCACTCGGTGGACAGGTCCAGGGTCAGTTGCGGGTAGTCGTTGGTGACCACCCGGCCGGTACGGGTGTCGACCAGCGCCGGCACGGTGACCCGGCCGGTGTAGTCCGGATCGGTGGCCAGGTACGCCTCGGAGAGGAAGCCGATGCCCAGCACCGGGTCGAAGCCGTCCGGGTCGAGGGCGAACCGCCAACCGCTGTCGTCCCGGATCGGGTCGACGGTGCCCAGCGAGATGGCGTCGGTCAGCCCGAGCAGGTTACGCACGATCAGTGCCCGGTGCGCCCAGGGGCAGGCCCGGCACCAGATCAGCCGGTAGCGGCCCGGCTCCAGCGGCCAGCGGTCCTGCTCGTCCGGCCCGCCACCGGGCGGTGCGGTCGAGTGCGGCGTCACCCGCCCGGTGAACCGGTTGGGTTGGCGGACGAACGCGCCGCCGTCGCTGGTCTCCGCGCTGAACTGGGCCGGTGCCATGCCCACAACCTATCGGCACCCGCCGGGGATATCCTGGCCGTCAGTCCCCGTGGACCCGGTGGACGCGCCCCTGCACCCTTCCCATCCCCCCGAAGGACTCGCGATGACCGTGGCATACCTGGTGGCCGGTGTCCGCACCCCGATCGGCCGGTACGCCGGTGCGCTGGCCGGCGTACGCCCCGACGATCTGGCCGCCCACGTGATCCGCGAGCTGGTCGCGAGGCACCCGTCGGTGGACTGGGCGCGTACCGACGACGTGGTGCTCGGCTGCGCCAACCAGGCCGGCGAGGACAACCGCAACGTGGCCCGGATGGCGGCGCTGCTCGGCGGGCTGCCCGAGCAGGTGCCGGGCAGCACGGTCAACCGGCTCTGCGGCTCCGGGCTGGACGCGCTGGCCACCGCCGCCCGGTCGGTCGTCGCCGGCGAGGCGGACCTGGTCGTCGCGGGCGGCGTGGAGAGCATGAGCCGGGCGCCGTTCGTCATGCCGAAGGCAACCACCGCGTTCTCCCGCTCCGCTGAGGTGTACGACACCACGATCGGTTGGCGGCTGGTGAACCCGTTGATGGAGCGTGGCTGGGGCATCGACTCGATGCCCGAGACGGCGGAGAACGTGGCCGCCGAGTACGGCGTCGACCGGGCGGCGCAGGACGAGTTCGCGTACCGCTCCCAGCTGCGGGCCGCCAAGGCCCAGGCCGACGGGCGGTTGGCCGAGGAGATCGTGCCGGTGACCGTGCCGGCGGGCCGGCGGGAGACCCGGTTGGTCGAGGTGGACGAGCATCCCCGACAGACCTCGCTGGAGAAGCTGGCGGCGCTGCCCACCCCGTTCCGCGACGGCGGCACGGTGACCGCCGGCAACTCGTCGGGTGTCAACGACGGCGCGGTGGCGCTGCTGGTCGCCTCGGAGGCGGCCGTCGCCGCGTACGGTCTCACTCCGTTGGCCCGGGTGACCGGCACCGCGGCGGCCGGCGTGCCGCCCCGGGTGATGGGCATCGGGCCGGTTCCGGCGACCCGGCGGCTGCTGGACCGGCAGGGGTTGGCGCTGACCGACATCGACGTGATCGAGCTGAACGAGGCGTTCGCCGCCCAGTCCGTCGCGGTGCTGCGCGAACTCGGCCTGCCCGAGGACGCGGAGCACGTCAACCCCAACGGTGGCGCCATCGCCCTGGGCCACCCGCTCGGTGCCAGCGGTGCCCGGCTCGCGCTCACCGCCGCGCTGGAACTGCGCCGACGTGGCGGGCGGCGGGCGTTGGCCACCATGTGCATCGGGGTGGGGCAGGGCATCGCGCTGCTGCTGGAGGCCGCCTGAGCCGCCGGCACCGGCGGTAGATCAGGAAAAGGCCGTTGTGGATCTCCCCCCGCGCCGCGGACCCGCCTAGAGTGGTCAGCATCACGATCCACGGCGACGACGTGAGGTGCAGCCAGTGCAGAAGCCGGACGGACTCCCCGCCGAGATCGACCTCTCCCGGCCCAGCGCGGCGCGGGTGTACGACTACTTCCTCGGCGGTGCCCACAACTTCGAGATCGACCGGCAACTGGCCGAGCAGATCGCGACCATGACGCCGAACCTGCCGGCGACCATGCGGGCCGGGCGGGAGTTCCTCCGCCGGGCCGTGCGCGCCCTGCTCGACGCCGGTATCGACCAGTTCCTGGACATCGGCTCGGGCATCCCCACGGTCGGCAACGTGCACGAGGTCGCCCAGGCCGCGAACCCGAAGGCCCGGGTGATCTACGTCGACATCGACCCGGTCGCGGTGGCGCACAGCCGGGAACTGCTCGCCGGCAACGAGTCGACCGGCGTCATCCACGCTGACCTGCGTGACCCGGAACGGATCCTGGCCGAGGCGCGCAAGCTCGACCTGCTCGACTTCGACCGGCCGCTGGGCATCCTCCTCGCCGGGGTGGTGCACTTCGTACCGGACACCGACCGCCCCGGTGACGTCCTGGCCACCCTGCGCGCGGCCGCCGCCCCCGGCAGCCACCTGGTCATCTCACACTCCACATTCGAGGACCAGCCGCAGGAGATGCTCGACGCGCAACGACTGTCGGCGCGTACCGCCACGGAGATCACCCTCCGCTCGCGAGCCGAGATCACCGGGTTCTTCGGTGACTGGACCATCGTGGATCCCGGGGTGGTGCACATGGAGTTGTGGCGACCCGACTCGCCGTCCGAGGTCACCGCCGACGGGCAGCGCTTCGGTGCCTTCGGCGGGGTCGCCCGGAACGACCGGCCCGCCGGCTGATCCGATGGCCGCCGTGGGTGCCTCCGGCGGGAACACCGTCGATCCGGCCGGCGCCCAGCGGTACGCCGCCGACTGGGCGCGGGCCGTACGCCGGCTCGGTTTCGTGCCGCTGAGCGCGGCCGAGACCGAGCGGCTGCTGCTCGCGCACACCATCCGGCTGGCGGAGGTGCTGCTCTCCGCCGAGCCCCCGGCCCCGGCAGCGGAGGAGGTCGGGCGGTCACTCGTCGCCGCGCATCTCACCGAACCGGGAGTGATCGAGTGGTCGGTGCGTACGCTCGGCGAGCGGTTCCGGGTCGACGTGCTCGCCGATGCGGCCGGGCGGCCGGGGTTGGACGAGCGGATCGCGGTGGTGCGGGGCGCTCTCGCGGCCGGCTTCGCCCGCGCGCTGCGGGAGCGGACCTTCGTCCAGCAGGAGGGGATCGCCCGCGCCATGTGGCAGGCGCGCGACGACGCCGAGGCGGCGCTGCGTGACAGCGAGGCCCGCTTCCGGGCGGTCTTCGACGGCGCGGCCATCGGCATCGGCATCGCCGGAGTCGACGGGACGATCATCGACGTCAACCACGCCTTCGCCGACATGCTCGGCTACTCGATCGAGGAGCTGCGGCAGCTCAACGTGGCGTCGCTGTTCCACGCCGACGACGCGGCCGGCATGTGGGAGTTGTACCAGGAGCTGATCGAGGGCAAGCACGAAGCGGCCCGGGTCCAGAAGCGCTACTACCGCAAGGACGGCAGCGCCGTCTGGACGGATCTGGCCGTCTCGCTGATCCGGTACGACGACGGCCGGCCGCGGTTCACCGTGGCCGTGGTCGAGGACATCACCGAACGGTACGAACTCCAGCAGCGGTTGCGCTTCCAGGCGCTGCACGACCCGCTGACCGGCCTGCCGAACCGGACGCTGTTCTTCGACACGCTGGCCAGCCTGGTGGAGCAACCCGACGCGCCGGGCCGGGTCGGTGTCTGCTTCCTCGACCTGGACGGGTTCAAAGCGATAAACGACAGTCTCGGGCACGCCCTCGGCGACCGGCTGCTCGTGATGATCGCCCGACGGCTGGCCGACTGCGTGGCCGAGCAGGGCTATCTGGTCGCCCGGATGGGCGGCGACGAGTTCGTCATCCTGGTCGACGGGGTCGCCGCCGTCGAGGACGTCATCGCGGTGGCCGAGTCGGCCCTGGCCGCCGTCGCCGCGCCGCTGTGCGTCGGCGACCAGCAGCTCGCGGTCTCGGCGAGTATCGGCATCGTCGACTCGGCGGTCGCCGGCACCAGCGTGGTGGAGCTGATGAAGGCGGCCGACGCCACCCTCTACTGGGCGAAGGCGGAGGGCCGCGACCGGTGGGCGGTCTACGATCCTGAGCGCAGCGCCCGGGACCTCGCCCGGTCGGAGCTGACCGCCGGGCTGCCGGCGGCCCTGGACCGGGGCGAGTTCGTGCTGCACTACCAGCCGATCGTCTCCCTGCTCGACGGGCGCATGCTGGCCGTCGAGGCGCTCGTCCGCTGGCAGCATCCGCACCTGGGACTTGTCGGTCCGGACCGGTTCATCGGGCTCGCCGAGGAAACCGGCCTGATCGTCCGTCTCGGTGAGTGGGTGCTGCGGCAGGCGTGCCGCGACGCCCAGCTGTGGCACACCGAATTTCCCGACGCCAGGCTGGTGGTGAGCGTCAACCTGGCCGCCCGTCAGGCCGACCGCCCGGCGATCGTGGACACCGTGGCCGATGTGCTGGCCAGCAGCGGCCTGCCGGCGGAACTGCTGCAACTGGAGCTGACCGAGAGCGCGGTGATGGGGTCCGCCGGCGAGCCGCTGCGGACCCTGCACCGGCTCGCCGCGCTGGGCGTACGGCTGGCCGTGGACGACTTCGGCACCGGGTACTCGAATCTGGCGTACCTGCGCCGGCTGCCGATCACCTGCCTGAAGCTGGCGGGCCCGTTCGTGGAGGGAATCCGGGGTACCGAGCCGGCCGATGCCGACCACCGCGACGAACGCATCGTCGACGCGCTGGTGCGGCTGGCCCACGCGTTGGAACTGTGGGTCACCGCGGAGGCGGTCGAGACCGAGGCGCAGGCGGAGCGGTTGCGGGCGTTGCGGTGCGACACCGCGCAGGGCCGGCTGTTCGGCCCACCGGGTCCGGCGGAGACGGTGGTGGCCCGGTTGCGTGGCGACGGACCGCGATGATCAGACCGTGACCATTCCGGGTACGAACGTGGCCCGTGGATCGGGGTCGAGGCGAGCGGATGGGGAGTCGACGTGGGGCTGACGGAGACCGGAACGGCGGTGTCGGTCGTCGCCGCGCTGGCCATCCTCGCCGGGTTGGCCGGGGTGGTGGTGCCCGGTCTGCCGGCGCTGCCGCTGTGCTGGGGCGGCGTACTGGTGTGGAGCCTGTTCGGCGACGCCGGAACCGGCCGGTGGCTGGTGCTCGCCGCCGCCACGCTGGTCGCCGTGGCCGGCACCGTGGTCAAGTACGCCTGGCCCGGCCGCAACCTCAAGCGGGCCGGGGTGCCCACCACGTCGCTGCTGGCCGGCGCGGTGCTCGGGCTGGTCGGCTTCTTCGTCATCCCGGTGGTCGGGCTGGTCATCGGCTTCGTCGGCGGGATCTTCGCGATGGAGCGGCTGCGGCTCGGTGACACCCGACTCGCCTGGCCGGCGACGAAACAGGCGGTCGCCGCGGCGGGGCTGTCGATGCTTGTCGAGTTCCTCTCCGGGCTGGTGATCGGTGCCCTCTGGGTGGCCGGCCTGGTGATGGCCTGACCGATCGTGGCACGGTGCTGACCGAAGCGGCGCGGGACGGAGTCAGGGTAGGGCGCGACGCCGTACCCGAGAGAGAGGTGACGCTTTCCCGCGCCGCCGCGGCGGCCGGGCCGTTCCGAGGGCCCGGTGGTCGGCCCGTCGCGATCGGGCCTGGTCACAAGCCCAAGGATGGGGTACGCCCCGCCCGACCGGCAACGCAATTGCGACCCTGGCGCTCCTACCTGCCATCCATGGCGGTGAGGCGGGTCGGGTCCAGCACGACGATGGTGCCGGGCTCGACCCGGATGGCGCCCGCGCCGACGAGAACCTGCAGCGCACGGTTGACGGTCACCCGGGACAGACCGATCTCCTCACCGAGTCCCTGCTGCGCCCCCGGCAGGGTGATCCGGCTGCCCCGCGTACGCATGGATTCGGCGACCCAGGCGGCGACCCGCGTGACGGGCTGCGGCGCGGCGCGGCGGACCTGGGCCCGGCGGTCGCGGTTCACCTGGTCGGACAGGTGGCGTAGGACGTGGTCGCGGAGCGCCGGAACCTGGTCGATGAGATCTCGCAGGAGATCCGCCGGCAGCAGGCGGATCCGGCAGGCGGTCGACGCGGTCCAGGTTGCCGTGTGCGATCCGCCGCCGAGTACGGCGGCCTTGTCGATCACGCATGGGCCGGTCACCGTCACGAATCGGACCCGCGACCCGTGACTGGTGTCGTAGCCCGCCGAAAGCGTTCCGCGGATCACCACGACGAGGTGTCGGGCCGGCTCGCCGACGCGGGCGGCGGTGGCGCCCCGGGAAAGGTCGCGGGGCGGACACTCGGTGGCGAGCCGCGCCAGGCGTGCCTCGTCGAGCATCGAGAACAGCGGCACCGCCGCCAGTTCGACCTGGTCCATCTCGCGGAGCGTATCGCGGGATACAGCCGTACGACCGCCCGGTTCTTACGCTCCTCGCCATGATCTGCGTGGAACTCTCCTTCACCGATGAGCCTGCCCGGCTGGCGGCCCGGCCAGCCCACCGGAACCGGTTGCGGGCGCTGCACGAGCAGGGCGCGCTGCTCCTCGCCGGCCCCTGGGACGGCGACTGCGGTGCGTTGCTGGTCTTCACCGGCGACCGGGCGGAGGTCGATCGGCTCATGGCCGAGGATCCCTACTTCACCACCGCCGGTGTCCGTGTCGTGGCGGTGCGCGGGTGGCGACCCGTCGTCGGTCCCTGACGGTTTGGCGGGGGATCGGATGGGGGTACGGGCGGAGCGTCTTGTTGACGGTGATCGGCTCGGCCGGTAGACCTTGGTGATGGAGGCTCGCGGATGAGAAAGCCGCCGCTCACGTTGGAACAACTGCGGGTCGCCGTCGCCGAGGGCGAGATCGACACGGTGGTGCTGGCCCTGGTCGACATGCAGGGCCGGTTGCAGGGCAAACGGTTCCACGCCCCGTACTTCCTCGACCAGGTTGTCGGGCACGGCAGCGAGGGGTGCAACTACCTGCTCGCCGTCGACGTGGACATGAACACGGTCGACGGGTACGCGATGTCGAGCTGGGAACGCGGCTACGGCGACTTCGCGATGAAGCCGGATTTCGGCACCCTGCGCCGGGTGCCGTGGCAGCCCGGCACCGCTCTGCTCCTGGCCGACCTGGAGTGGTTGGACGGTGCCGGTCCGGTGATCGCCTCGCCGCGGCAGATCCTGCGCCGGCAGTTGGACCGGCTGGCCGCGCACGGGTTGACCGCGTACGCCGGCACCGAGCTGGAGTTCGTGCTGTTCCGTGACTCGTACGAGCAGGCGTGGCAGCGCGGCTACCGGGAGCTGACCCCGGCCAACCAGTACAACGTGGACTATTCGTTGCTCGGTACCGCCCGGGTGGAACCGCTGCTGCGCCGGATCCGCACCGAGATGGCCGGCGCGGGGCTGGTGCCGGAGAGTGCCAAGGGGGAGTGCAACCTCGGCCAGCACGAGATCGCCTTCCGCTACGACGAGGCGGTCGCCTGCGCCGACCATCACGTCATCTACAAGAACGGGGCGAAGGAGATCGCCGCCCAGGAGGGCATGTCGATCACCTTCATGGCCAAGCCGAACGAGCGGGAGGGCAACTCCTGCCACATCCACTTCTCGCTGCGTGACGCCTCCGGCGGCTCGGCGATGCTGGGTGACGGGCTGGCGCACCTGAGCCTGACCGGGGAGCGGGTGCTCGCCGGGCTGCTCGCCACGATGCGGGAGATGAGCCTGTTCTTCGCGCCGAACATCAACTCCTACAAGCGATACCAGCCGGGCTCGTTCGCGCCGACCGCACTGCGGTGGGGCACCGACAACCGCACCTGCGCGCTGCGCTTGGTGGGGCACGGTCAGGGGATGCGGGTGGAGAACCGGGTGCCGGGTGCCGACGTCAACCCGTACCTGGCGATCGCGGCCCTGGTGGCGGGCGCGCTGCACGGCATCGAGAACGAGTTGGCGCTGGGCGAGGAGTGCACCGGCAACGCGTACGACGACCCGAGCGCCGAGCGCGTCCCCGGCACCCTTCGCGACGCCCTCACCCTCTGGGAAGGCTCGGCAGTCGCCCGCGACGCCTTCGGCGAGGAGGTGGTGGCCCACTACGCCAACATGGCCCGCGTCGAGCTGGCCGCCTTCGACGCCGCCGTCACCGACTGGGAACTGACCCGTGGCTTCGAACGCCTCTGACCGCCCCCACCCCGGCCCGGCCCACCGCGATCCCGGCCCGGCCCACCGCGATCATGCAGTTGTGGCGCCCGAAGGCGGCAGTAAGCGGCTTTTTTCCCATGCCACAACTGCATGATCGGCGAAGGGTGGGTGGGGTGAGGGTGGATGGGTGAGGTACGGGATCCGGCTCGTGGCACGGTGTTGCGGGAGGTGGCAGAGAGTTCCGTCGAGGACGTGGATGCGGCGATCGGGCGGGCGTCGCGGGCGTTCGAGCGGTGGCGGGGGGTCGGCGCGGGAGACCGGGGGCGGCTGTTGCGGCGGTTCGCGGCCGTGGTGGACGAGCACCTGGAGGAGTTGGCGCGGCTGGAGGTGGCCAACGCCGGTCACACCATCGGCAACGCCCGCTGGGAAGCGGGCAACGTGCGGGACGTGCTGGACTACTACGCGGGGGCGCCGGAACGGCTCACCGGGCGGCAGATCCCGGTGCCGGGCGGGCTGGACGTCACCTTTCACGAACCGCTCGGTGTGGTCGGGGTGATCGTGCCGTGGAACTTCCCCATGCCCATCGCCGCCTGGGGGTTCGCGCCCGCGCTCGCCGCCGGCAACACGGTGGTGCTCAAGCCCGCCGAACTGACGCCGTTGACCGCGATGCGGCTGGCCGAGTTGGCGGAACAGGCGGGTCTGCCGGAGGGGGTGTTCACCGTGCTGCCCGGGCGGGGCGAGGTGGTCGGTGAACGGTTCGTCAGCCACCCGGCCGTACGCAAGATCTGTTTCACCGGCTCCACCGAGGTCGGCACCCGGATCATGGCCGGCTGCGCGGGCCAGGTGAAGCGGCTGACCCTGGAACTGGGCGGCAAGTCGGCGAACTTGATCTTCGCTGACGCCGACCTGGAGCGGGCCGCCGCCAGCGCGCCGTACGCCGTCTTCGACAACGCCGGCCAGGACTGCTGCGCCCGGTCCCGACTGCTGGTGCAGCGCGGGGTGTACGACCGCTTCCTCGAACTGCTCGAACCAGCGGTGCGGGCCTTCCGGGTGGGTGACCCGGCCGACGAGAGCACCGAGATGGGACCGCTGATCTCGGCCGCGCAGCGGGACCGGGTCACCGGGTACGTCGACGGTTCGCGGGTGGCGTTCACCGGCTCGCGACCCGACGGCCCCGGCTACTGGCACGCACCGACCGTGCTGCTCGCCGACTCCCCGGGCGACCGTCACTGGCGGGAGGAGATCTTCGGCCCGGTCGTCTCAGTGCTCCCGTTCGACGACGAGACCGACGCCGTCCGGCTGGCCAACGACACCGAGTACGGTCTCTCCGGCTCGATCTGGACCCGCGACGTGGGCCGGGCGCTACGGGTGGCCCGGGCCGTGGAGGCCGGCAACCTGAGCGTCAACTCCCACTCCTCGGTGCGCTACTGGACGCCGTTCGGCGGGATGAAGCGTTCCGGTCTGGGTCGGGAACTGGGGCCGGACGCCCTGCACGCGTTCACCGATGTCAAGAACGTCTTCGTCAGCACGGAGGAGTGAGCATGTCGGGACGGTTGCAGGACCGGGTGGCCGTGGTGACCGGGGCGGCCAGCGGTATCGGGCTGGCCACCGTCCGGCGGTTCGCCGCCGAGGGCGCCCGGGTGGTCTGTGTCGACCTGGACACCGAGGCCGGTCAGCGGGCCGCCGACGAGGTGGGCGGGAGTTTCGTCGCGGCGGACGTGTCCGACGAGCCGGCGGTACGCGATCTCTTCGACGGGGTGGTCGAGCGGTACGGGCGGGTGGACGTGGCGTTCAACAACGCCGGCATCTCCCCGCCGGACGACGACTCCATCCTGGAGACCGGGCTGGACGCCTGGGAACGGGTACTTCGGGTCAACACCACGAGCGTCTACCTGTGCTGTAAGTACGTCATCCCGCACATGCGCCGGCAGGGCGGGGGCTCGATCATCAACACCGCCTCCTTCGTGGCGTTGATGGGCGCGGCGACGTCACAGATCGCGTACACCGCGAGCAAGGGCGGTGTGCTGGCGCTCACTCGGGAACTGGGCGTGCAGTTCGCCCGGGAGGGCATCCGGGTCAACGCCCTCTGCCCGGGACCGGTGGCCACGCCGTTGCTGCGTGAGCTGTTCGCTGCCGATCCGGAGCGGGCCGCCCGCCGGTTGGTGCACGTGCCGATGGGTCGATTCGGTGAACCGACCGAGATCGCCGCTGCGGTGGCCTTCCTGGCCAGCGACGACGCCTCGTTCATGACCGCCGCGCAGTTCGTGGTCGACGGGGGGATCACCGGCGCGTACGTCACCCCGCTGTGATCCAGCCGACACCGAACGTGAGCAAGTGTGGTCGGTGCGGCCACCACCGGTGCCCACCTGGAGCTGAACAGCGTCCGAACCGCCGTATGCGTTACGTTGCTGATCCGTCTGGGTAGAAGGCGGTCAGGGCATTCGGTGATCGGGAGCGGCGTGGATACGGCCGGGGAGGCTGCATGAACTCGGCCCAGGGGGGCGCGGACGGTGGTCAGCCGTCCGCAGCGGAAAGTGGAATGTCTCCGCTGCTCGCGGCGGCGTTCGCGGGTGGCGGTGAGATGGGCGCAGTGTTGCGCGACCGCGACTGGTCGACCAGCCCGCTCGGTCCGCCGGACCGTTGGCCTGTCTCGCTCGGCAACGCCCTCAGCACGATGCTCGCCTCCAAAGCGCAGATCGCCATGTTCTGGGGCGAGGACCTGCGCGCCTTCTACAACGACGCGTACCGGCCCACCATCGGCGACAAGCATCCCGCCGTGCTGGGCGAGCCGGCCCGGGAGCACTGGGTGGAGACGTGGGACGTGCTGGGGCCGCTGCTGACCGACGTGCTGCACGGCGGTGAGGCGTACCAGGCCCGGGACCATCACTTTCTGCTCAATCGGCACGGCTTCGTGGAGGACGTCTACTTCGACGTCTCGTACGATCCGATCCGCGACGTCGACGGTGCGATCAGCGGGGTGCTCTGCATCTGTAGCGAGACCACCGGGCGGGTGCTCAGCGAACGCCGGCTGCGCGCGCTGGCCGAACTCGGCTCGGAACTGGCCGATCCGGTCGACACCGACGAACTCGGCCGGGTCGCGGCGGCGGTGCTCGACCGGCATCGGGCCGACGTCCCATTCGGGCTGCTCTACCTGCGCGACGGCGAAGGACACCCGCGCCTGGCCGGGGCCAGTGGTGCGGTGACCGTCGCGGCCGATCCGTCCGCCCGGCTGGTGGAGCTGGCCGCCACCGGCGCGAGTGCGGTGGTGTCCACCGCCGATCTGCTCGGCCAGGTCCCGCCCGATGCCGCCGACGAGGCGGTGGTGCTCCCGATCAGCGCGACCAACGAACCGGTCGGGGTGCTGGTGCTGGGAATGGCCCGGCGGCTGCCGCTGACCGGGGACTACCGCACCTTCTTCGAGCTGGTCGCCGCGCAGATCTCCCGGGCCGTCGGCAAACAGCGGGCGTACGAGCAGCAACGGGCCCGGGCCGCCGAGTTGGCCGCCCTGGACCTGGCCAAGACCAACTTCTTCGCCAACGTGAGCCACGAGTTCCGCACACCGTTGACCCTGGTGCTCGGCCCGTTGGAGGACATGCTCGCCGACCCGAGGCTCAGCGAGGACCACACGCAGCGGCTCACCGTGATGCACCGCAACGCGCTGCGGCTGCTGAAGCTGGTCAACACGGTGCTCGACTTCTCGCGGCTGGAGTCCGGGCGGCTGGTGGCGCACTACGAGCCCACCGACCTGGCCGACTACACCTCCCGGGTGGCCAGCACGTTCCGCTCCGCCACCGAGCGCGCCGGGCTGCGGCTGGTGGTGGACTGCCCGCCGTTGGCGGAGCCGGTCTTCGTCGACCCGGACATGTGGGAGAAGATCGTCCTCAATCTGGTCTCCAACGCTCTGAAGTTCACCTTCGAGGGAGAGATCAGCATCCGGGTCCGTGCGGTCGACGGCGCCGCCCAACTGGAGGTCTCCGACACCGGGGTGGGCATCGAAGTACAGGAACTCCCGCACGTTTTCGAGCGGTTCCACCGAGTGCCGGGGGTGCGCTCCCGCAGCCACGAGGGCACCGGGATCGGCCTGGCCCTGGTGCGCGAACTGGTCGAGATGCACGGCGGACGGGTCAGCGCCACGAGCCAGATCGACGCCGGCAGCACCTTCGTGGTCACCATCCCGTTCGGGGCCGGGCACCTACCGGTGGACCGGGTGGCCGACGCCGATCACACCGAGCGGGAGCCGCGGCAGGCCCCGCTCTTCGTCGCCGAGACCGCTCAGTGGACCGCCGGTCCGGTCGCTGCCGCGTCCCGCCCGGTGCCGGCCGACGCCCCGACCGTGCCGGACGGTGCTGCCTCGGCGGAACGGGTGCGGCCGCTCACTGCCGGGCCCGGCGGCCGCGTGCTCGTCGTCGACGACAACCCTGACCTGCGCGAACACGTCACCCGGTTGCTCGTGCCCACCTGGGAGGTGAGTGTCGCCGCCGACGGAGTGGAGGCGCTGCGGCTCGCCACCGACGGGGCTTTCGACCTGGTGTTGACCGACGTGATGATGCCGCGCCTGGACGGCTTCGGCCTGGTCGCCGCGCTGCGCGCGGACCCGCGTACCCGGTACGTACCGATCGTGCTGCTCTCCGCCCGCGCCGGTTCCGCCGAGGAGGTGGCCGGGTTGTCGGTGGGTGCCGACGACTACCTCACCAAGCCCTTCTCCGGGCAGGAGCTGATCGCCCGAGTACGCGCCAACATGGCCCTCGGCCAGCTGCGTAACCAGATCATCCGCCGGCTGCGTGCCCTCGCGGACGCGGCGGTCGCGGTCAACACCGCCCGATCCACCGCCGACGTGCTCCAGGTCGCCGCCCGCCATGCGTTGAGTCTCGCCGAGGCCGTCCGGGTGGCGGTCTCCGCCGGCGGGGCGCGATACGAGGCCGACGCCGGTGGGGCCAGCAGCGTCGAGCCGTCCTTCGTCCTGCCGTTGACCGGAGTCGCCGACCAGCCGCTCGGCGAGCTGCGGGTGTGGCATCCGGCCGCCGAGAGCGCCGACGCCGACGAGGCCGCGTTGACCCAGCTCGCCCGCCTGGTCGGGGTACGCATGGAGAACGCCCAGCTCTACGAGGCCGAGCACCGCATCGCCACCACTCTCCAGCACAGCCTGCTGCCCCGTACCCTGCCCCAGTTGCCCGGTGCCGTGGTGGCCAGCCGCTACCTGCCCGGCAGCGCGGACGTCGAGGTGGGCGGCGACTGGTACGACGTGGTGGCCCGGGACGACGACGAACTCGTGTTGATCATCGGTGACGTGGTCGGCAAGGGGGTGCCGGCGGCGGCGGCCATGGGTCAGCTACGCAACGCGCTGCGCGCGTACGTGCTGGAGGGTTTCGAGCCCGGCGAGTCGTTGACCCGGCTCAATCGGCTGGTCGGGTCCACCGAGTCACGCTCGTTCGCGACGGTCTTCTGTCTGTGGTTCAGCCCCCGGACGGGTCGGCTGCGCTACGCCAGCGCCGGGCACCCGTCGCCCCTGCTGATCCGGGGCGACGACGTGGCGTTCCTGCACGGCCGGGCGCTCGGGCCGCCGGTCGGTGCCATCGCGGGCACCGAGTACGAGACCGTCCCCGGCGAGTTGCGGGCCGGTGATCGGCTGCTGCTCTACACCGACGGCCTGATCGAGGACCGACAGGTCGGCATCGACGAATCGCTGGCCCTGCTGCGCGCCGACGCGGCCCGCTCCGGTGAGCACGTCGCCGACCTGGTCGACGCGGTGGTGGCGCGGGTCGCCGGCCGGCCCCGACGGGACGACGTCGCGGTCCTGGCCCTGGAGGCGGTCGAACTCAACCGGTTCGCGCTGCGGCTGCCCGCCGACCCGACCCGGCTCAGTGTGCTGCGCAAGCGGCTGGAGGACTTCCTGGTCGCCCACCGGGTGAGCGAGACGGACCTGTTCGACCTGACCGTGGCGGTTTCCGAGGCGGCGGCGAACGCCATCGAGCACCCGGTCGACCCGGCGGAGCCGGTGATCGAGATCGAGGTGCGGGTCGAGGACCGTACGGTGGTGGCGACGGTGTCTGACAGCGGGCGGTGGCGGGAGTCGACCGGATCGGGTTTCCGGGGTCGCGGCCTGTCGCTGATCCGGGCACTCGGGGATCTCTCGGTCGAGCACACCCCGCAGGGGACACGGGTCACCCTGCGCCGGGAGTTGAGCGAGTAGCCGAGCGCCGGTCGGCGGCTCAGGCCGGGTGCAGCCAGGGCTGAGTCCCCAGACCGGCGATCTCCAACACCCGACTGACCTGTCGGGACGGCAGCACCGTCAACGCGTCCGGGTAGTGGCCGGCGAGCCGGACCACCGCGTGGATGGCCGCCGAGTCGAAGAAGGTGACTGCCCGCAGGTCGAGTGTCACCCGGCCGGCTGGCTCGCGCAGCACCGTCTGGAGCATGGTGTCGGCGGTCGCCATGTCGACCTCGCCGGTGACCACCACGCTCAGGTGATCACCGTCGGTCTCCGCGTTGGCGGAGAAGATGGGAGGTGCGCCCCCTTGATCCACGCAGACACCTTGACACAGTGCTTGTGGTAGGGCAACAACCGCCCGCAGCGGCCGGTGGTGGGGGTCACTGCGCGGGCGGCGATAGGCTTGCGTCATGACCGTCCGTGCGCCGCTGACCCCCGGCACGCTCTCCCCGTGGCGGCCGGTGCCCGCCCACATCGCCCGCCCGGAATACGTCGGCAAGAAGGCCCCCCGGCCCTGGCAGGGGTCGCACGTGCAGACACCGGAGACCATCGAGAAGATGCGGCTCGCGGGGCGGATCGCCGCCCAGGCGGTGCAGTTGGCGGGGGAGCACTGCAAGCCCGGCGTGACCACTGACGAGATCGACCGGGTGGTGCACGACTTCCTCATCGACCACGGGGCCTACCCGTCGACCCTGGGCTACCGGGGCTTTCCGAAGTCCTGCTGCACCAGCCTCAACGAGGTGATCTGCCACGGCATCCCCGACTCGACCACGCTTGTCGACGGCGACATCATCAACGTCGACGTCACCGCGTACATCGGTGGGGTGCACGGCGACACGGACGCGACGTTCTGCGTCGGCGAGGTCGCCGAGGAGAACCGGCTGCTGGTCGAGCGGACGCACGAGGCGATGATGCGGGGGATCCGGGCGGTCACCCCGGGCCGGCAGATCAACGTGATCGGCCGGGTCATCGAGTCGTACGCGAAGCGTTTCGGCTACGGCGTGGTCCGAGACTTCACCGGTCACGGCATCGGCGAGGCCTTCCACAGCGGGCTCTACGTGCCGCACTACGACAGCCCGCGCCCCACGGACGTGATGGAGCCGGGAATGACCTTCACCGTCGAGCCGATGATCACGCTCGGCACCTACCAGTACGACCTGTGGGACGACGGCTGGACGGTGGTCACCAAGGACCGCAGGTGGACCGCCCAGTTCGAGCACACCGTGCTGGTGACCGAGGACGGCCACGAGATCCTGACGCTGCCGTGACCGAAACCCCTGCGGCGCTGCGTGAGCACCATCACGCCGACGTCTCCGGCGGCTGGCTGCGTCCGGCCGTGTTCGGTGCGATGGACGGCCTGGTCACCAACATCGCCCTGATCGCCGGTGTCGGCGGCGGTGGCGTCTCGCCCCGCACCATCGTGCTCACCGGCACCGCCGGCCTGGTGGCCGGCGCCATCTCGATGGCGCTCGGCGAGTACACAAGCGTGCGGTCGGCCAACGAGCAGATCGCCGCCGAGGTGGCCAAGGAGCGACGGGAACTGGAGCGTCACCCGGAGGCCGAGGCCCGCGAGCTTGCCGACCTGTGGATCGCCCGGGGCCTGCCGGAAGACCTCGCCGTCCAGGTCGCCGAGGCGGTACGCCGTCACCCGGAGCAGGCGCTGCGGATGCACGTGCAGGAGGAGTTGGGCGTCAACCCGGACGAGCAACCCAACCCGTGGGCGGCGGCGCTCTCGTCGTTCCTCTGCTTCTCCGTGGGCGCGTTGGTGCCGCTGCTGCCGTACCTGTTCGGGGCGACCAGCCTGGCCCTGGCCCTGGCGTTCGGCGGGCTCGGGCTCTTCGTCGCCGGTGCGGCCGTCTCCCGGTTCACCAACCGTCGGTGGTGGTCCGGCGGGCTGCGCCAACTGCTGCTCGGCGCCGCCGCAGCGGTGGCGACATACCTGATCGGCGCGCTGATCGGGGTGTCGGGCGGCCTCGGCTGAGTCAGCCGTCTAGCAGGTCGTCGATGGTGCCGTCGACCGGGCGGCCACGGGCGGTGAGTTCCGCCGACTGGCGGGCCAGCACCGCACCCACCTCGGTCATGTCCGCCCCGGCCAGCCCGGTCCGCCGTACCGCGTCGCCCGGGTCCCGGAAGTAGGTGCGGCTGAGCAGTCCGCTGACCGTGGCCGCGCCGAGCCGGGCCTCGCCGAGCATCAGCAGGGCCTGGTCCGTCTCGTACCACTCGGCCAGCCGGGCGGCCCGGGCGTGCGCGGCGCTGCCCCTGTACCACGCCCTGCGGGCGGCCGAGGTGAACTCGGCCGGGCGCGCCCGGGCCAGTCGGCCGAGGTGCTCGTCGCGCAGTTTTGCCAGCCATCCGGTCGGGTCGTGCAGGGCCCGGGTGGTCACGTAGCGGTCGGCGGTCAGCGGCCACCGGCTGGTCAACTGCCGGGCCTGGCGCAGCCGCTCCTCGGCGGCCACGACGGTCAGGTCGACAAGTACGCCGTCCACCCGGCGGGTCGCGGCCGGCGGGCCGGTGCCGGGCCGGTAGGTGACCACCAGCATCCCGACCTCACTGTCGCCACCTCCGTCGTCGTCGCCGTGGGCCAGCGGACCGTGGACCGCGACCGCGAGCACCTCGGCCGGGAACCGCCGCCGGACGGCTGCGGCGACCCGTTCGGCCACGTCCCATCGGGGATCGTCCCGGTGTTCCTGGACACCGTCCACGCCGACCACCCCGCGTTCGCGCCACCCACAGCGACCTGTCGGTCACGCACACCCTAACGCCTGTGTCGGGACGCTCGGCCGAGCCGCGGCGGGGGTCAGGCGCGGCGGGTGTCGGCGGGCACCAGCCGGAAGATCCGGATCTCCCGGCCACCGGCCCGCTCCACGTACGTCTCGTAGGCCGGCCACTCATCGACCAGCAGTCGCCACAGCCGGTCGCGTTCGGCGCCGGTGGCCACCTCGGCGCGTACCGGGATCCGGCGACCCTTGACGTCCACCTCGGCCCTCGGCTCGGCGAGCAGGTTCAGCGACCACGCCGGCTGGTGGGCCTGGCCCCAGTTCGACCCGACGACCACGTACCCGTCGCCGTCGGACACGTAGAGCAGCGGGTTGCTCCGTGGCTGACCAGACTTACGGCCGGTCGTGGTGATCACCAGCGACGGGGCGAGCCCGAGGGCGACAACTCGGCCCCGGGTCAGCCGCCCGACGGCCCGGTCGACGGGTACCAGCAGCCGGACCGTGGCACCGAACCAGCGGTACCGACCGACCCGGCGGGTGAGGCTTCCCAGCACGGACATCCGCACAGTCTGCGGTGTCAGGTGCCGGTCAGTCCAGACGGCGTTCCACAGGTAGCCGGGACCGGGTGAACAGCGCCGCGCCGAGCATCGCCACCAGTGGTACCGCCACCAGCACGGCCAGGGTGAGCCAGGGCATCACCAGCGGGTAGGGCGGTTCGATCGGCCAACTGTCGGCGTACCGCCGGTTGGTGAAGGCCAGCACGATCAGGGCCGAGGCGAGTCCGGCGACGATGCCCAACGTCGAGCCGAGCACCGCGATCAGGCCAGCCTGGCAGAGCGACAGCAGACGGCGTACGCCTGGTCCCGCACCGACCGCGGCGAGGGTGGACAGGTCGGCCCGTCCCTCGGCGGCGGCCAGACCGGTGGCGATGCCGGCGGCCCCGACGGTGACCACGGCGGAGACCGCCGCCAGCAACAGCAGCAGCGGCAGGGCGTCGTCGTGATCCCGGTTCCGCTCCACCGCGACTCCCGCGGAGCCGAGCGGGCGAAGTGCGGCGGCCAGGTCGTCCTGCCGCTGCTGGTCCGGTGGCTGTTGAGCGTCCAGCGCCCAGCCGACCTGCCAGGTCGCGAGCCCGAGCCGGTCGGCGGCGGTGGGGGAGAGCAGCAGCCAATCCTCGCCGAGCCCGGTGTGCAGCGCGTGTCCGGGCACGGTGGCGGTGTCCGCCGGCCGCTTCTCGTCGCCGTGCTGGACCCGGAGATCCAGGCGGTCGTCGCGTAGGAAGCGGGCGTCGGTGACCACCGCGCCGCCCGAGCGCAGCGTGGCCGTGGCGGCCTCGACCTCGGCCGGTGCGACCCCGGTGAGTAGCGGCAGCGTGGTGCCGTCGTCCACGGCGACCCGCAGGTACGGACCCTGGGGCTCGCCGTCGCCGTGCTGGCAGCGGGGGTCGGCGCGGGCCCGCAACTGGTCGGCCGCGCTGAGTGGCGCGTACGGCTGCCAGGGGCAGACCCGCTCGGCCGGCATGGTCGCGGTGATCGTGCAGGCGTGGAAGTCCGGCGAGCAGCCGGCCGCCACCAGCGGGGCGATCGTGCCGGCACCGAGCAGTTCCCGGGCCGGGCCGCTGATCTCGTCGAGGGTGGGTGGGCGGTCCGACGCGGGATCGCCGCCGGTGGTGACCAGCACGGTCCGTTCCGGCAGCAGCGCCTGGTTCCGCTGGTCGGTGCGGGCGTTGTCGCTGGCCAGGAAGAGGCCGAGGGCGACGCTGCCGGCGACCGCGGCCATCACGGCGGAGATGGCCGGTGCGGCCGACGCCCGGTTGCGGCTGGCGTCGCGTACGGCGATCCGGGGGGCCAGCGGGAGGAACCGACCGAGCCGGGCCAGCAGGCCCACCAGCGTCGGGGTGGCGAACACCAGTCCCAGTTCGCCCAGGACCAGCCCGGCGAGGATGACCGGCTGCGAGGTGACGACCGCGCCGATCGCGGCCACGACGGTTCCCCCGGCGGCCAGCGCGACGCCGATGGCGAGCCACCGGCGTCGGTGCACGGGCGGGGTACGCCGTCCGGCGAGCCCGGCCACCACGTCCTGCCTGGCGGCCGTCCACGCCGGTGCCAGCGCGGCCAGAACCCCGGCCAGCACCGCGACCAGCGCGATCACGACCAGGGCCGCGGGCCAGACGCGGTAGCCACCGAACCGGTGCGAGAAGATGAATTCCTCGACCAGGGGCCGGCCGGCGATGGCGGCGGTCACGCCGAGCGCGATCCCGGTCGCCGCGCCGACCCCACCCAGCACCACGCCGTCGGCGAGCACCACTCGGCGCAGTTGCACCGCATCGCCACCGGCGACCGCCACCAGAGCCAGTTCCCGTCGTCGACGGCGTACTCCGACGGCGAATGCCGGCCCGACCAGCAGCACCACTTCGAGCAGGCCGAGCCCGCCGACGAGTACGCCGGTGCTGACCGCCTCCACGTTCATTCCGCTCATGCGCGAGTCGACGTACCCGGGCAGCTTCCCCGGCGGCGCGGGGACGCGGGCGGCGACCACGACGCCGTTGTGGTTGAGCTGCCGGAAGAGGTCGTCGGTGAGCGGGCCGGACAGATCGGCCAGGAAGACCTCGTCGGGGTGGGTCTCCGGAGGTGCCCCGGCGGGGTGCAGGATGACCATCGCGGTCAGTTGCTCGGGGAGTTCGGCCACGCCGACGACCGTCCAGGTGCGGCTGCCGTCTCCGGCGGCGATCTGGTCCCCGAGGTCGACACCGAGGCTGCGGCGGGCGGCCAGGTTCACCGCGATCTCGTCGGCGGTGGCCGGTGCCCGGCCCCGGTGGATCCGGGCGAGGCTGCGCCCGAGCGGGTCGGTCAGGTCGATCGCGGTGGCGGCGATGTCGTCGCGGATCCGGTCACCCTGCCAGGCGCTGAACGGCACCCAGCGACGTATCGGCAGCACCCGGCTGCCCTCGGGCAGCAGCGCGGCGACGTGCTCCGCGGCGACCGGGGCGGTGAGCTGCTCGTCCCGGTCTCCGGAGGTCCAGCCGCCGCCGTCGGGGCTCTGCTCGACCGGGCCGCGCCCCACCACCCGAAGTTCCGCGTCGGCGCGGCCGAGCCGACGATCCAACTCCTCGCCCGGGTTCAGCTGGGCCATGTCGACGCTGACCGCGACGAAGCTCAACGCCAGCACCGGCAGGATGATCATCGCCAGCACCAGGGCGGTACGCCCACGGGCCCGTCTCGCCTCGCGGCGGGCGATGCGTAGCGCGGCCCGCCACGACCCGAGCGTCTCGGCCAGCCGCGCACCGCTGGTCAGCCGGGACGGCCGATCGCTCACCGGCCGCTACCGCTGAGCAGGGCCTCCACGCCGGCCAGCGGAGCAGTCGAGTCGACCGTCACGCCGTCGCGCAGGAAGACCACCCGATCGGCCCAGGCGGCATGGCGCGCCTCGTGGGTCACCAGCACCCCGGCGGCCCCCGCGTCGACCCGGCGGCGCAGCAACCGCAGCACCGCCTCCCCGGTCTGCGAGTCCAGCGCACCGGTCGGCTCGTCGGCCAGCACGAGGCGCCGCTGCCCGACCAACGCCCGGGCGATGGCGACGCGCTGCTGCTGCCCACCGGAGAGCTGGTCCGGGAACCGGTCACCCAACTCCGACAGACCCACCTCGGTCAGTGCGTCGAGCGCCAGCCGGCGGGCCGCCCGTACCCCGGTGCCGTCCAGTTCGAGGGGGAGAGCGACGTTCTCCACGGCGGTCAGACTGCCGATGAGGTTGAGGTTCTGGAAGATGTACCCGATGCGGCGGCGGCGCAGCCTGGCCAGCCCACGCCGATCAAGGGCGTGCAGTGGCTGCCCCTCGACGTGCACCTCACCGGCGGTCGGGCTGTCCAGCCCACCGGCCAGAGTGAGCAGGGTGGACTTGCCGGAACCGGAAGGGCCCATCACCGCCACCAGCTCGCCGGGGCGTACGGCCAGGCTCACCCCGCGCAGGGCGTGCACCGCTGCCGGGCCGCTGCCGTGGGTGCGGTGCACGTCACGCAGGTCGAGTACGGTGTCGCCGGCTGCTCGGGGACCGGCTCCGTCCGAGGTAGCGGTGGAGTCGGGGGCGGCCGGCGGGTCGGGGGCGGCCGGCTTTCGTCCCCCGGGGGCGGTCACCGTCGTGCCTCCTCACCACTGTGGCCCACCGCCTCGGAGAGGGGCGCTGGGCCGGCGGCCGGGGGGCGGTGCCGTACCAGGCTGCTCTCGCAGTGGTCGAGCCAGCGCACCTCGGCCTCGGCCTGGAACACCATCGCGTCCAGCACCAGCCGCCACGGCAGATCCTCCGGACGATCACTGGAGTACTTGAGCCGGGTCAACTCCTGCAACGTTCGCATGGTGGCCGTCCGTTGCGTCTGGACCACCGAACGGACATCCACGCCGGGAGTGGTCAACGCCAGCGCCAGCTTGATCGCCAACTCGTCGCGCGGGCGGTCGCTGCGGCTGATCGGGGTGGCGAACCACAGGGCCAGGTCGGCCCGGCCGGCGTCGGTGATCTCGTACGGCCGTTGTCCGGCTTCGCTCTCCGGCAGCGACCTGACCAGACCGTCCCGCTCCAACCGCGACAAGGTGGTGTAGACCTGCCCGATGTTCAGCGGCCAGGTGGCGCCGGTCGACTCCTCGAAGGCGGCCCTGAGCTGATAGCCGTACATCTGCCCGCGTTCGAGCAGGGCGAGCAGGCCGTGGCGGATGGACATGGACCGGAGTATGCATACCTGGTATGCCGACCGCAACCGGCGCGGACGTGAGTTCGCCTACGCCCGATGCGTCAGCCGGCCCGGCTCAGCCGGGGCGGCCCGGGAACGGCACGGTCAACGGGGTGATCCCCGCGCTGCGCCGCCAGCGGGTCGCTCGTACCGCGTACTCCATCAGAGCGGCCAGGGCGCGATCCCGCTCGGCACCGGAGCTGACCGGTAGCGCCGCGCGCCAGAAGGCCGCCGTGCGTTCCTCCACCTGCACGGCGAGGCGCAGCGCGCTGGCCCGGTCGGTCACCGGGAAGGGCAACGCGTATCCGGCCTGATCCGGCGGGACGCTGCCGCCGCCGGTGCTCAGCTGCACCACCAGGGCATCCCGGCGGGTCCGGTGGGATGCCTCCGCCTCCACCGCGGCCTTGCGTTCGGCGCCGCTCAGTCGTACCCCGACGGGGCCGTAGGCCCAGATGGCGGCGTACTCGGCGGTGAGGGCGCTGGCGAGCGCCTCGGCGGATTCGCTGATGATTCGCTCGCTCATGACGGCACTCCGCTTCGCTGCGTGCCGTCATGAGGCAGCTCGGCACTGAGTCTGATGATTCGCTCGCCACGCTCGCTCATCGCAGCGCCTCCAGGTGAGTCGCGCGGGCGGCGGCGATCGAGCCGAGCAGCGCGGCGCGCTCGGCGGGCGCCGCCGCGCAGGCCCGAATCGCCGCCTCCCGGCCGGCGCGTTCGGACTTCCGCAACTCGGCCAGCGCGGCCGAGCGATCCGTCGGCGGCGTGGCCGACGGGGCGGCCGTGGGCGTGGCGGAGGCGGTCGCCACACCGGTCAGCCCGGCCAGCTCTGCGGCGTGCGCCTCGTGTGACTCGGCAAGTGGGAGCAGCCGGGCGGCCAGATCGGGGTGGGCGGTGGCGGCGGCGCGCAGCCCCGCCGCGAGCCGCAGCGATTCGTCCAGCAGCGGCGCGAGCGGATCGGGCTGCGGTGGTGGCTCGTCGCGGTCGAGCAGGCCGCAACCGGTCAGCGGAGCGGCGGCCCCGCCGAGCGCCAGCAGCGCACCGGCCCGCAGGAGGCCGCGGCGGGAAAGCTCGGACGATTCGTCCTGCCAAGTCGTTCTGCCCATCGCCACCGGACAAGTCAACACCATCGGCGTGACGGGTGTCCGGCGGTGGCGTCGGTGCGCCGCCCGGGCCGTCGTCCGGGCGGCGCGTTACGCTCTGCGCAGCCACCGGCGCGTCCGCACCGGTGGCGTGCCGGCATGGCGTCGGCGAGCAGCGGAAGGGTACTTCGGATGACGCAGCGTGGCCGTGCCACCAGGACGACGGGGCGACCCCGCGGTGGCCAGGCTGCACGCGCGGGCCAGACCTCCCGTGGTGACCTCGCCGCCCGCCGCGAGCGGCTGCGTTCAGTGATCGCGCCAGTGGTGCAGGCCGCCGGCTACGACCTGGAGGACCTCACCGTCTCCCGAGCCGGACGCCGGCACGTGGTGCGGGTGATCGTCGATGCCGACGGTGGGATCAACCTGGACGCGGTGGCCGACGTGTCGCGCGCGGTCTCCACCGCCCTGGACGCGGCCGAGGAGAGCGGCGGTGACATCGTCGCGGGCGAGTACCAGCTCGAGGTCAGCTCGCCGGGCGTGGACCGCCCGTTGACGCTGCCCCGGCACTGGCGCCGCAACGTGGGGCGGCTGGTCCGGGTGACCGTGCGTGGCAACACGCCGTCCGGGCAGCCCGGTGGTGACCGGCAGGTCACCGGGCGGGTGGTCGACGCCGACACCGAGCGGGTGGTGCTGGAGACCGACGCGGACCGCGCGGAGTGGGCCTACGCCGATCTTGGCCCGGGCCGGGTGCAGGTCGAGTTCACCCGCCTCGACGAGTTGGCCGAATCAGAAGACGTCGACGACGATGACGATGTGGAGGACGAGGAGAGGTGAACATCGACCTCGCGGCGCTGCGCGCACTGGAGCGCGAGCGGGAGATCCCGTTCGACACGATCCTCGCGGCGATCGAGACCGCGCTGCTGACCGCCTACCGGCACACCGAGGGTGCCCAGACGCACGCCCGGGTGGAGATCGACCGGAAGACCGGCGCGGCACTTGTCTACGCCCAGGAGCTGGGCGCCGAGGGCACCGTGGAGCGGGAGTGGGACGACACCCCGCACGACTTCGGCCGGATCGCCGCCATGACCGCCAAGCAGGTGATCCTCCAGCGGCTGCGGGAGGCCACCGACGAGGTGCACTTCGGTGAGTACGTCGGCCGCGACGGTGACCTGGTCACCGGGGTGGTGCAGGCGCACGAGGCACGGGCCGAGAAGGGCATCGTGACCGTGGACCTGGGCAAGCTGGAGGGTGTGCTGCCGCAGTCGGAGCAGGTGCCCGGCGAGCGGTACACCCACGGCGAGCGGATCCGTTGCGTGGTGGTGCACGTGGCCAAGGGAATGCGTGGTCCCCAGATCACGTTGTCCCGCACGCACCCGAATCTGGTGAAGAAGCTCTTCGCCCTGGAGGTGCCGGAGATCGCCGACGGCACGGTCGAGATCGGCGCGATCGCCCGCGAGGCGGGTCATCGTACGAAGATCGCGGTACGTTCGACCGCGGCCGGGGTCAACGCCAAGGGCGCCTGCATCGGTCCGATGGGTCAGCGGGTCCGGGCGGTGATGAGTGAGCTCCACGGAGAGAAGATCGACATCATCGACTGGTCGGACGACCCGGCGACCTTTGTCGGTAACGCGCTCTCCCCGGCCAAGGCGCTGCGCGTCGAGGTGGTCGACCTGGCCAACCGGGCCGCGCGGGTGACGGTTCCGGATTTCCAGCTGTCGCTCGCGATCGGGCGGGAGGGGCAGAATGCCCGACTTGCTGCCCGACTGACCGGTTGGCGGATCGACATTCGCTCCGACGCCGAACAGGCCGCCCCCGCCGCGCAATCCGAAGCTGATCACGTCCGGGAACCGGGCGGAGCGGTGTCGGGTAGCTAGGGGTAGACTTTCACCAGTGGCACGACGCGCGCTGCCGGAGCGCACCTGTGTGGGTTGTCGACGGCGCGCACCGTCCAGTGAATTGCTGCGGATTGTCGCGATTGGCGACGAGGCTGGTTTCAGCCTCCGACCTGATCCGGCCCGCAGGCTGCCGGGTCGGGGAGCGAACATGCACCCGGATCCGGCCTGCTTCGCGCAGGCAGTGCGGCGTCGTGCCTTCGGGCGCGCGCTGCGCGTCGCCGGGGTTCCGGATGACGGGGCCCTCGCGGAGCACCTGACGCGTCAACCACCACGTCCGGTCACCCGACCGGACGAGGGCCGCTAGCAAGGTAGGACGACCGACATGAGCACACGATGAAGTCCCAGAAATGATCAGGCTTCAAGTGCACGAGTGAGGTCGCTGCGGGTGCTGCCCGCACGACCTCGGAGTGAGGAGTGCAGTGGCAGGTAAGGCCCGCGTACACGAGCTTGCAAAAGAGCTCGGGGTCGAAAGCAAGACCGTACTCGCCAAGCTCAAGGAGATGGGCGAGTTCGTCAAGTCCGCGTCGAGCACCGTAGAGGCGCCTGTCGCCCGACGGCTGCGTAGCGCGTTCGTCGCCTCGGGTGGCCCCGGTGCCCCGGCGGCCGCGCCGCCGGCCGCACCGGCTCCGACGGCGGCAGCACCGACCCCGTCGCCGACCCCCGGCGAGCCTCGGGTCACCGCCAAGCCGACGCCGCCACGGCGTCCGGCGGTGCCCGGGCCGAAGCCGAAGGGCCCGGTGCCCGGTCCGCCGCCAGCGGCGGCCCCGGTCGCCAAGCCGGCGAGTGCTCACGACATTGAGGTGGCCGCCGCCGAGGCGCGTGCCGCCGCGTTGAAGGCTGAGCAGGAGGCCGCGGTCAAGGCCGCCCAGGCCGCCCGCCAGCAGCAGCGGGAGAACGTCCGCCGGGAGCCCCCGGCCGACGGTGGTGCCCGTCCGGGTCCTCGACCCGGTCCCGGCACGATGCCGCCCCGCCCGGGTTCTCCGGCTGCGGGTCGTCCCGGTGCCACCAACCCGGGTCCGGGTGGCCGGCAGGGTCGCCCGCCGGCGCGTGGCGCCGGTAACAACCCCTTCGGTATCCAGGGCAGCCAGCAGCAGCGGCCACCGGCCGCCGGTGCCGGTGGTTCCCGTCCCAGCCCGGCCTCGATGCCGCCGCGGCCCAGCCCGGCCTCGATGCCGCCCCGGCCCAGCCCGGCCTCGATGCCGAGCCAGCGTCCGGGTCGTCCCGGTGGCCCGGGTGCCGGTCGTCCCGGCGGCGGTGCCGGTCGTCCGGGTGGCGGCGGTGGCGGTGGCTACCGTGGCGGTCCGGGTGGCGGCGGTGGCGGTGGCTACCGTGGCGGTCCGGGTGGCGGCGGTGGCGGTGGCTACCGTGGCGGTCCCGGTGGCGGCGGTGGCGGTGGATTCCGCCCGGGTGCGCCGGCCGGTGGCGGCGGTCGTCCCGGTGGCGGCGGCCGTGGTCGTGGCGGTGGTGCCGCGGGCGCCTTCGGGCGTCCGGGTGGCAAGCCCACCCGTGGCCGCAAGTCCAAGAAGCAGCGCAGACAGGAGTTCGACAACCTGTCGGCCCCGACCATGAGCTCGGGCGCTCCCCGGGGTCAGGGGCAGACGGTTCGGCTCTCCCGTGGCGCCTCGCTGTCGGACTTCGCCGACAAGATCAACGCCAACCCGGGTTCGTTGGTCCAGGAGATGTTCAACCTGGGCGAGATGGTCACCGCGACCCAGTCGTGCTCCGACGACACGCTGCTGCTGCTGGGCGAGCACCTCGGCTTCAACGTGCAGATCGTCAGCCCGGAGGACGAGGACCGCGAGCTGCTCGCGCAGTTCAACATCGACCTCGACGCCGAGGTCGCGGAGGACCGCCTGGTCAGCCGGGCACCGGTGGTGACCGTCATGGGTCACGTCGACCACGGTAAGACCAAGCTGCTCGACGCGATCCGTAAGGCGAACGTCGTCGCCGGTGAGGCCGGAGGCATCACCCAGCACATCGGTGCCTACCAGGTCCACGTGCCGCACGAGGGCGAGGACCGCGCGGTGACCTTCATCGACACCCCGGGTCACGAGGCGTTCACCGCCATGCGTGCCCGTGGTGCCCAGGTGACGGACATCGTGATCCTGGTGGTCGCGGCCGACGACGGTGTCATGCCGCAGACCATCGAGGCGTTGAACCACGCCAAGGCGGCCGAGGTGCCGATCGTGGTCGCGGTCAACAAGGTCGACAAGCCGGAGGCGAACCCGGACAAGGTCCGCCAGCAGCTGACCGAGTACGGCCTGGTCGCCGAGGAGTACGGCGGCGAGACCATGTTCGTAAACGTGGCCGCGAAGCCCGGCATCGGCATCGAGGAACTGCTCGAAGCGGTGCTGCTCACCGCCGACGCGTCGCTGGAGCTGACCGCTCCGACCGACGGGCCGGCGCAGGGTGTGGCCATCGAGGCGCACCTGGACAAGGGCCGTGGTGCGGTCGCGACGGTGCTGGTGCAGAAGGGCACCCTGCGGGCGGGCGACTCGATCGTCGCCGGTGGGGCGCACGGCCGGGTCCGGGCGATGCTCGACGAGAACGGCAACCAGGTCACCGAGGCGGGTCCGGCGCGTCCGGTCATGGTCCTCGGTCTGACCGCGGTGCCGGGGGCGGGCGACACCTTCCTCGCTGCGGCGGACGACCGCACGGTGCGGCAGATCGCCGAGCAGCGGCAGGCCCGTCGCCGGGCGGCGGCGTTCGCCAACTCCCGTGGCCGGGCCACCCTCGAGACGCTCATGGAGCAGCTCAAGGAGGGCGAGAAGACGTCGCTCAACCTCATCCTCAAGGGTGACGTCTCCGGTTCGGTGGAGGCCCTGGAGGACGCGCTGTTCAACCTCGACATTCCCGAGGAGGTCCAGCTCAAGGTCCTCGACCGGGGCGTCGGCGCGATCACCGAGAGCAACATCATGCTCGCGAGCGCCTCGTCCGAGCCGGTCACGATCATCGGCTTCAACGTGCGGGCCTCCAACAAGGTCCGCGAGATGGCCGACCGCGAGGGCGTGGAGATCCGGTACTACACCGTCATCTACCAGGCCATCGAGGAGATCGAGGCGGCGCTCAAGGGCCTGCTCAAGCCGGAGTACGAGGAGGTCGAGCTCGGCACTGCGGAGATCCGCGACGTGTTCCGCTCGTCCAAGATCGGCAACATCTCCGGTTGCATCGTCCGGTCGGGTGTCATCCGACGGAACGCGAAGGCGCGCCTGCTGCGCGACGGCACGGTCGTGGCGGACAACCTCACGATCAGCTCGCTCAAGCGGTTCAAGGACGACGCGACGGAGGTCCGGGAGGGCTTCGAGTGTGGTCTGACTCTGGGTGGTTACAACAACGTCCAGGTCGGCGACGTGATCGAGACCTTCGAGATGCGGGAGAAGGTTCGCGCCTGATCCTGCGGTGACGCACTGATCAAGGGGTTTACGCCGACCGGCGTAAACCCCTTGATCATGCGGGGTGGGGTGCGGGTAGTGTCCCCAGACGATGTACACCGCAACCGCAGTATTCGACCTGCTGCTGCCGGGGGACTCCCGGTCGCTGAAGGCCAAGAGGTCGTACGTGCGGCCGATCGTCGCGGCGCTCCGCCGGTTCGACGTGTCGGCCGCCGAGGTGGGGGCGCTCGACCTGCACGGGCGAGCGGAGATAGGAGTGGCGGTGGTGGCCGCCGAGGCGGCACACGTCCGTGAGGTGCTCGACTCGTGCGAGCGGCTGATGGCGGGCCGTCCGGAGGTCGAACTGCTGTCGGTGCGTCGTCGGTGGTACGGCGACGACGACTGACCCGGTTGGCCGCCGCCCCGCACGCCGGGGCGGACGACGCGGGTAGGGTTCGAGTGTTGGGGTCGGTGCGGGCTCCGGTGACGCCGGCGTCACCGGCCCCGGCCGGTAGCGGGACGCCGTGGAGGTGGCGGAGATGACGGATGCGGCCAAGGTACGCCGGCACGCGGAGCGGGTGCGCGAACTGGTCGCGTCGGTGGTGCGGAGTCAGATCAAGGATCCCCGACTCGGCATGATCACCATCACTGACGCCCGGATCACCGCCGACCTGCGGGACGCCACGGTCTTCTACACCGTGCTCGGCGACGCGGCGGCCCAGGCGGGCACCGCCGCCGCGCTGGACAGCGCCAAGGGCATGCTGCGCAGCACGGTCGGCAAGGCGCTCGGGCTGCGTCACTCGCCGACGCTGACCTTCGTTCTGGACGACGTCCAGGATCAGGTCAAGCACATCGACGACCTGCTCGCCGCGGCCCGCAACGCGGACGCCGAGGTGCAGCGCCTGGCGGCGAGGGCAGAGTACGCCGGTGAGGCACAGCCGTACCGCCTCGACGAGGACGATGACGAGGGCGGCGCCGACGACGAGGACGAGCCCGACGGCACCGCCGACGATGCCCGGGGCGGGGATCGTCGGTGACCGCCTCCGGTGGTGCCGTGACCGAGCCGGATCCCGTCGTGCGGCGTCAGCCCGGCCCCGGCCGGGTCGGTGCGGCCGCCGACGGTCAGCCGGCCCCGTCGACGCCCGCCACCGGTCGGCACGGCCCGGGTGAGTCGGCCGGGCCTAGTCTCTCCGCGCCGGCCCCCGTCGGGCCGACCGAGGCCGACTGGGCCGCCGCGGTGGCGGCGATCCGCCAACTGCCCGCCGACGGTCGGGTGCTGCTGATCTGCCACGTCAACCCGGACGGCGACGCGCTGGGCAGCATGCTCGGCTTCGCGCTCGGGCTGCGGCGACTCGGCGTACGCCGGTTGCAGGCCACCTTCCCCGGCCCGCCGGAGGTGCCCGAGCCGCTGTCCGGTCTGCCCGGTCTGGAACTGCTGGTGCCCGAGGCCGAGGTGGAACCCGAGCCGGACCTGGTCATCTGTTTCGATGCGGCGAGTGAGTCGCGGCTCGGCGAGCTGGCCGACCGGTTGACCGGAAAGGGCACCGCGCTGGTGCTCGACCATCACGCCTCGAACTGCGGCTTCGGCGACGTGAACCTGGTCGACCCGGCGGCGGCGGCGACCTCCGTGCTCGCCGAGCAGCTACTGGACCGCCTCGGCGTGTCGCTGGACGCCGACATCGCCGAATGTCTGTACGTGGCGCTGAGTACCGACACCGGATCGTTCCGGTTCGACGCGACTACCCCGGCGGTGCACGAGATGGCAGCCCGGCTGTTGGCGACCGGGATCCGTCCGGGTGACATCTCGCGGCGGGTGTTCGACAGCCGGCCGTTCGGCGCGGTACGACTCTTCGGTGAGGTGCTCGGGCGAGCCCGGCTGGAGCCCGGTGAGGCCGGTGGGCAGGGCCTGGTCTGGACGTACGCGACCCTGGACGACCTGGCCCGCCACGAGCAGCGGCCATACGTGCTGGAGGCGCTTATCGACCCGGTGCGCTGCACCGCGGAGGCCGACGTGAGCTGTGTGATCAAGCAGACCGGGCCGGCCGTCTGGGCGGTCTCCCTGCGCAGCAAGGGTGCGACGGACGTGAGTCGGGTAGCCGTTGCGCTGGGCGGTGGTGGGCATCGGCTGGCCGCCGGTTTCACCGGTCGTGGCACCGTGGACGAGGTCATCGAGCAGATCAGGAGCCAGTTGCGGGCGTACGCCCCGAGGAGCGGCACCGACCAGCAGGGGTGATTTCAGGGTCAGCTCCGGGGCGTCGGCGCTTCGGCACCTGGACAGGGCGGGGAGAATCGGATGATGGAGCAGCCCCACGATCTCACCGTCGACGCCCCTCGCACCTGGGAGCGGCCGGTCGTCTGCGTACCGGTGTTGGTCGCTCTCTCCCTGGTGGGCGGCCGCTTCTCGTCCTTCTCAACCGAGGCGAACGTCTATGTCTTCGGTGCCGGCGGGGTGCTGATCTGGCTCGGCCTGACCAAGCGGGTGCAGGCCCGTCCGGCGCCCGAGCGGTTGCCACCCGGCGCGGTCTGGTGGGCGCTGCCGGTGGTGGTCTTCGGGATCTTCGAGGGGGTCACCTTCATCGCGGCGGCCGGTGACGACTTCCCCACCTTCTCCCTGCTGGCCGATCCGCTGCTGGAGGACCGCCTGGTCCGTTCGGCGGCCTGGTTGGTGTGGCTGTCGGCGTTCTGGGGGCTGGTGCGGCGATGATGCGGACCCTGGCGATCGGCGGTTTTCTGCTCGGGATGGCGCTGTTCGGGCTGGTCGAGTGGCTGGCCCGGCGGGAGGGCTCGAAGATTCCGACCCTCGGCGAACTCTGCGCGTACGTCATGCGGTACGAGGTCGGTCCGGTACCGGTGGGCCGGATCGGGCTGTTCGGCTTCTGGTGGTGGATCGGCTGGCACTTCCTGGCTCGTTGACGGGGACTCGACCTGTCCAGATTGCGGGAACAGCGCGCACCATGTGGACCTGAACGATAACTTGGGAAACGGCTGGCGTCGCTTTCCGGCGCAGGTCAGGGGCGGAGCCATACCCGGTGCCGCTCCACTTCAGGGTTGACCGACCCGGGCCATCAGGCCGCCCATCCGCCGCTCCGGCGACCCCGGTACCGGCTCTCGGGCGACAGTCGTAGCACCGCCCGTGACGCGCCGCCGCGCTCGGTGACGCGTGCCCTGGAAGGGGTTCACCATGGCCGCCAAGCCCAAGCCCGAGACCACTGACGAGGCCCGTGAGCAGGCCCGTCGCGCCCTGCAGACCTCCATGGACACCCGTCAGTGACGGTGTTCGACCGGCGGTGACGCCGGCCGCCGACGCGTACGGCGTCATCGCCGGTCCGCTCGTGCTTCCGAGTCGTCGGGCTGGACCGGCGCCATCCCCCGGTGACGGTCACCAGGGGTAAGTGGTGCGCCAGCTTGCTCCCCTTACTTCTCACGTGCCACCATCGGCGGCGATGAGCCAGCCGACCATTGCCACCGACCGGGTCGCGTCGCCGCGCCGAATCGCCGCGCTCGCCCTGCCCGCCCTCGTGGTGCTCGCCGCCGAGCCGCTCTACGTGCTCGTCGACACCGCGGTTGTCGGCCACCTGGGTCGGGTGCCGCTGGCGGCGGTGGCCGTGGGCGGCACCGTGATGACCCTCACCGCCTGGCTGGGGACCGTGGTCGCGTACGGCACGACCGGCCGCGCGGCCCGCCGGTTCGGTGCCGGGGACCGCGCCGCGGCGGTGGCCGAGGGGGTCCAGGCCTCCTGGTCGGCCCTTGGCGTGGGCCTGGCGGTCGTCGTCGGCATGCAGTTCGGCGGTGGTGCCCTGGCCGGCGCGCTGGCCGGTGGTGGTGACGTGGCCGTGGCCGCCGCCGAGTGGCTGCGCATCGCCGCGTTCGGCGCACCCGGGCTGCTGCTCGCCGCCGCCGGCAACGGCTGGCTGCGGGGTGTGCAGGACACCCGCCGGCCGCTGCTCTTCGTGGTCGGCCCCAATGTGCTCTCCGCGGTGCTCTGTCCGGTGCTGGTCTACCCGGTGGGCCTGGGGCTGATCGGCTCGGCGGTGGCGAACGTGATCGCGCAGACCCTCTCCGGGGCTCTCTTCGCCGCCGCCCTGGTGGCCGAGCGGGTGGCGCTGCGCCCGCGTCCCCGGATCATCGGCCAGCAACTGGTGCTCAGCCGGGACCTGCTGATCCGCGGGGTGGCCTTCCAGGCCAGCTTCCTGTCCGCCACGGCCGTGGCCGCCCGGTTCGGTGCCGCCACGGTCGGTGCCCACCAGATCGCCGTACAGCTCTGGTTCTTCGCGGCGCTGGTGCTCGATGCGCTGGCCATCGCCGCGCAGGCGCTGGTCGGGGCGGCGCTCGGCGGTGGTGACGACGCGACGGCCCGGGCGCTGGCCCGCCGGATCGGCCGGCTGGGCGCGATCTGCGGTACGGCGTTCGCGGTGCTCGCGGCGGCCGGTGCCGGCGTGGTGCCTACCTGGTTCACCCCCGATCGCGCGGTCCACGAGCAGGCGCTGGTGGCCTGGCCCTGGTTCGCCGCGATGCTGCCGCTGGCCGGCGTGGTGTTCGCCCTCGACGGCGTGCTGATCGGCGCGGGTGACATCCGCTATCTGCGCAACCTCACCGTGGCCGGTGCGCTCGGCGGATTCCTGCCGGCGATCTGGCTGGCGTACGCCCTCGATCTGGGCCTCGGTGGCATCTGGGCCGGGCTGATGCTGTTCACCGTGATCCGCCTGATCGGGTTGTTGCTGCGATTGCGCAGCGGTGCCTGGGCGGTCATCGGCGAGGAGCGTCTACCCGCCTGATAGGACCTGGCCGTAGAGCGCGTAGATGACGAGCACCAGCGCCAGGCTCGCCACGAAGGAGACGAGCAGGGCGAAGATCTTCATGGTGTTGGGGTAGCGCTGACGCAGGGGCTGCCGTCGCTGCCAGGCCCACCAGCGGCGCCGCAGGGCCCCGGCACCGGGCAGCGCGGCCACGCCCTCGGCGAGGCGGGTGCCCAGCGTGCGCCTCGCCGGTGGTGGATTCAGCATCCAGTCCGGCAACGGGCTGGGCTGATCGGGCGTACGCATGCGGACCCCTTCTTCGGGCCGGCGCGTTCGATCGGGACCGCGGTCCGTGGTCATCTCGGTCTCCCCGTGGCCTGCCGGCGCGGCACTCACCGTCGCCGATGGGCCCATCGTGTCAGGGGAGTCCAAGCCCGAACATCCGGTTTTCCGGCGGCTGTCCGGTGCTCGGGCCGGCGCGCCGATCTGGCAGGCTTGCACGTCGTGAGCACAGACGGCCTGATCGTGGTGGACAAGTCCGGCGGCATGACCTCGCACGACGTGGTCGCCCGGATCCGCCGGCTGGCTCGGACCCGGCGCGTCGGTCACGGTGGCACGCTCGATCCGATGGCCACCGGGGTGCTGGTGATCGGGGTGGGCCGGGCCACCAGGCTGCTGACCTACGTGATCGGTGCGGACAAGAGCTACGCGGCGACCATCCGGCTGGGCCAGGCCACGGTCACCGACGACGCGGAGGGCGACGTGATCGCCACCACGCCCGCCGGAATGCTCACCGACGAGGCGGTTCGGGGCGTGCTGGCCGGGATGACCGGGGAGATCGACCAGGTGCCGAGCGCGGTGAGCGCCATCAAGATCAACGGGCAGCGGGCGTACAAGCGGGTCCGTGAGGGCGAGAGCGTCGACCTGCCGGCCCGGCGGGTCACCGTCTCCCGGCTCGACGTGCTGGCGATCCGACGTGATCGGCCCGACGTGGTCGACGTCGACGTCGATGTGGCCTGCTCGACCGGGACGTACATCCGGGCGATCGCCCGCGACGCGGGCCTGGCGCTCGGGGTCGGCGGCCACCTGACCGCGCTGCGTCGTACCGCCGTGGGTGGGTTCACCCTGGCGGAGGCCGTCACCCTCGACGAGCTGGAGCGTCGGGCGCCGGACGTGGTGGGGCTGCCGCTCGCCGCCGCCGCCGACCGGTTCTTTCCCCGCCGGGACGCCACCGCCGAGGAGGCGAAGGTGCTCTCCCACGGCGGTCCGCTCGACCCCGTCGGCCACACCGGGCCGTACGCGGTCTTCGATCCGGCCGGTGGGCTGATCGCTATCGTCAGCGAGCGGGCCGGCCGGGCCCGCGCGGAGATCGTGCTCGCCCCGGCCTGACGCCGGGTGCCCGACGGCCGACCGCCGAGGGTCGGGGCCAACGACAGCGGAGGAGCAGCATGCAGCGGTGGCGGGGGTACGACGCGGCGCCCGGTGGCTGGGGACGGTCGGTCGTCACCATCGGCGTCTTCGACGGTGTGCACAAGGGGCATCAGGCGACCATCGGGCATGCCGTGGACCGCGCCCGTGAACTCGGCGTGCAGTCGGTGGTGGTCACCTTCGACCCGCACCCGGCCGAGGTCGTGCGGCCGGGTTCCCATCCGGCCGTGCTGACCGAGCCGTCCCGCAAGGCGGAGCTGATCGAGGCCCTCGGGGCGGACGTGCTCTGTGTGATCCCGTTCACGCCCGAGGTCTCCCGGTTGTCGGCCGAGGCGTTCGTGCACGACGTGCTGGTCGAGCACCTGCACGCCGCGCTCGTGGTGGTGGGCGAGAACTTCCGGTTCGGCCACCGGGCCGCCGGTGACGTGGCGTTGCTGGAGCGGCTCGGTCGCACCTTCGGCTTCGCCGTCGAGGGAGCTCCGCTGGTCGCCGCGGCCGGCACGGTCTTCTCCTCGACGTACATCAGATCCTGCGTCGACGCGGGCGACGTGACCGCGGCGGCCGACGCGCTGGGCCGCCCCCACCGGCTGGAGGGTGTGGTGGTCCGCGGTGACCAGCGTGGGCGGGAACTCGGCTATCCGACCGCGAACCTGCTCTGTCACCGGCACGCGGCGGTCCCGGCCGACGGCGTCTACGCCGCCCGGATGATCCGTCGGGGTCGGCGGCAGCCGCTCGCCGCCGCCGTGTCGATCGGTACGAACCCGACCTTCTCCGGCCGGGAGCGCCGAGTCGAGGCGTACGTGCTGGACTTCGACGGCGACCTCTACGGCGAGCGGCTGGCGCTGGATTTCGTGGCGCATCTGCGCGGGCAGACCCGCTTCGATTCGATCGAGCCGCTGATCGCCCAGATCGCCCAGGACGTCGAGCGGACCCGCCGGGTGCTGGGCTGACCCGTCACCGACCCGCCCGTGGCCCTTGACCGGCCCGGTCGGGTGGGTGCTGGTAGGCTGGCTGAGACGTCGGCTGACCGACGTGGGGCCTCGCCTGCCTGCTCGACGCCGCGGGTGCGAGGACCGTCCGTCACCGGTGCCGTAGCCCGGCCCGACGGACCGCATCGAGACAACCCACCAGAACAGGGAGAACATGGCGCTCGACCAGCAGGCAAAGGCCAAGATCCGCGAGGAGTACGCGACCGCCGAGGGTGACACCGGGTCGCCCGAGGTGCAGGTCGCGGTCCTCACCAAGCGGATCGCCGATCTCACCGAGCACCTGAAGGTGCACAAGCACGACCACCACAGCCGCCGTGGGCTGCTGCTGCTGGTCGGCCGTCGCCGCCGGTTGCTCAACTACGTTCAGAAGAAGGACATCAACCGCTACCGGTCGCTCATCGAGCGGCTCGGCCTGCGCCGGTGACGTGACGGGGGAGTGGCCCACCAGGTCACTCCCCCGTCGGCGTCCCAACCGAGAAACGGGCCACGACCACCCAGACAAGGGAGCGTCGGCGTACCGGTCTCCGGTAGTGGCCTCCGGGCACCCTGGCATCCCGCCGGTGGTCCCGGGCGCTTCGATCGAAGACCGGCCGTCCGCACCGCTCCCGCGTCGTGGCCCCCGATGCGAAGGAGCATTGAAGCAGCATGACCGAGACCAAACTCGGCACCGAAACCCGCACCGCCGTGATCGACAACGGGTCGTTCGGCACCCGTGAGATCACCTTCTCGACCGGCCGACTGGCCCGACAGGCCGCCGGGTCCGTCACGGCCCAGCTCGGCGAGACGGTCGTCCTCTCCGCCACCACCGCCGGTAAGCAGCCGAAGGAGCAGTTCGACTTCTTCCCGCTGACTGTCGACGTCGAGGAGCGGATGTACGCCGCGGGCCGCATCCCCGGCTCGTTCTTCCGCCGCGAGGGTCGGCCCAGCGAGGACGCCATCCTCACCTGCCGACTGATCGACCGGCCGCTGCGCCCGTCGTTCGTCAAGGGCCTGCGCAACGAGGTCCAGGTCGTCGAGACGATCCTCGCGCTCGACCCGCAGCACCCGTACGACGTGGTCGCGATCAACGCCGCGTCGATGTCGACCAAGCTGTCCGGCCTGCCGTTCTCCGGCCCGATCGGGGCCACCCGGATGGCCCACGTGGACGGCCAGTGGGTCGCCTTCCCGACCCACGAGGAGCTGGCCCGGGCCACCTTCGACATGGTGGTGGCCGGCCGGTCCCTGCCCGACGGCGACGTCGCGATCATGATGGTCGAGGCGGAGGCCACCGAGCACACCGTGAAGCTGGTCGCCGGCGGGGCGCCCGCACCGACCGAGGAGGTCGTGGCCAGCGGCCTGGAGGCCGCCAAGCCTGCCATCCGCGAGCTGTGCCGGGCACAGAGCGAGCTGGCCGAGGTCGCCGCCAAGCCGGTCGCGGAGTTCCCGGTCTTCCTGGACTACCAGGACGACGCGTACGACGCGGTCGCCGAACTGGCCCGCGCCGACGTCGCCGAGGCCCTGCAGATCGCCGGCAAGGCCGACCGCGAGGGGGCCCTGGACGCGATCAAGCTGCGGGTCCACGAGGAACTCGGCGCCCGCTTCGAGGGCCGGGAGAAGGAGCTCTCCGCTGCCTTCCGCTCGCTGACCAAGTCCGAGGTACGCAGCCGGGTGCTGCGCGAGCAGGTCCGCATCGACGGTCGGGGTCCGCGTGACATCCGCCCGCTGAGCGCCGAGGTGGGCGTGCTGCCCCGGGTGCACGGCTCGGCGCTGTTCGAGCGCGGCGAGACCCAGATCCTCGGCGTCACCACGCTCAACATGCTGCGTATGGAGCAGGCGCTGGACACCCTCTCCCCGGAGAAGTCCAAGCGCTACATGCACAACTACAACTTCCCGCCGTACTCCACCGGTGAGACCGGCCGGGTCGGCTCGCCGAAGCGCCGCGAGATCGGGCACGGTGCCCTCGCGGAGCGGGCGCTGATCCCGGTGCTGCCCTCGCGGGAGGAGTTCCCGTACGCCATCCGGCAGGTCTCCGAGGCGCTCGGCTCCAACGGCTCCACCTCGATGGGCTCGGTCTGCGCCTCGACGCTGGGCCTGCTCAGCGCCGGTGTGCCGCTGAAGGCGCCGGTCGCCGGCATCGCCATGGGCCTCATCTCCGACGAGGTCGACGGCAAGACCCAGTACGTCACGCTTACCGACATCCTCGGTGCCGAGGACGCCTTCGGTGACATGGACTTCAAGGTCGCCGGCACCCGCGACTTCGTCACCGCGTTGCAGCTCGACACCAAGCTCGACGGCATCCCGTCCGACGTGCTGGCCGCCGCCCTCCAGCAGGCCCACGAGGCGCGGCAGACCATCCTCGACGTGATGCAGCGGGCGATCGAGGCACCGGCCGAGATGTCCGACTACGCGCCGCGGGTCACCACGGTCAAGATCCCGGTCGACAAGATCGGCATGGTGATCGGCCCGAAGGGTCAGACCATCAACGCCATCCAGGACGAGACCGGCGCCGAGATCTCCATCGAGGACGACGGCACCATCTACGTCGGCGCGACCAACGGCCCGTCGGCACAGGCCGCGGTCGAGCGGATCAACGCGATCGCCAACCCGACCCTGCCCAAGATGGGTGACCGGTTCCTCGGCACGGTGGTGAAGACCGCTCCGTTCGGCGCGTTCGTCTCGCTGCTGCCGGGCCGCGACGGCCTGCTGCACATCTCCAAGGTGGGCGACGGCAAGCGGGTCGAGAAGGTTGAGGACTTCCTCAACGTCGGTGACCGGGTCGAGGTCGAGATCGCCGACATCGACCAGCGCGGCAAGATCTACCTGGACAAGGTCCGCCCGGAGGGCGCCGAGGCACCGGCCGCCGCAGCCGGCGAGGAGCGGCCCGCCGGCCGTGACCGGGGTGGCGACCGGGGTCCGCGTGACCGGGGCGACCGCGAGCGCGGTGGCGACCGGGGCGCTCGTGGCCCGGAGCGTGGCGAAGGTGGCGAGGGTGGCGGCGACAACCGTCCCCGACGCCGTACCCGGCACAGCTGACACGTGAACCGCTGACCGGCCGGGCGACACCGTCGCCCGGCCGGTTCGTCAACTCATCCGCCCTCTCGTCGTACTGGAAGCAGGTGGCCGTGACCCGGACCCGGCATTCGTCTTTTCTCGGGGCTCGACCGGGGCCGACGCCGCGGGCCGGTCGTTCGACCACCGCGACCGCTCGGGCCGCCGGTGGGTCGACCCGGGCGGTGACCCGGACCCTGAGCGACGATCCGCTGGGCGGCACGGTACGCCGCACGGTGCTGCCGAACGGGCTGCGCGTACTGACCGAGGCGATTCCGGCCATGCGCAGCGTCTCGTTCGGCGTCTGGGTGGCGGTCGGCTCCCGGGACGAGACCGGTCCGCAGGCCGGTGCCGCCCACTTCCTGGAACACCTGCTGTTCAAGGGCACCCACAAGCGGAACGCGATGGAGATCTCCTCGGCGATCGAGGCGGTGGGCGGCGAGACCAACGCCTTCACCACGAAGGAGTACACCTGCTACTACGCCCGGGTGCTGGACGAGGACCTCCCCCTGGCCATCGACGTGATGTGCGACCTGGTCGCCGACTCGGTGCTGGAGCCGGCGGACGTGGAGACCGAGCGTGGCGTGATCCTCGAAGAGATCGCCATGCACGACGACGAACCCGGCGACGAGGTGCACGACCTGTTCGCCCAGGCGGTCTACGGTGACCATCCGTTGGGCCGGCTGATCTCCGGCACCGCGGATACCGTCACCCCGATGACCCGGCGGCAGATCCAGAGCTTCTACCGGCGACGCTACGTCGCGCCCCAGATCGTCATCGCCGCCGCCGGCAACCTCGACCACGCCGCCGTGGTGCGGCTGGTCCGCCAGGCGCTGCGGGGCACTCCGCTGGACACCGATCCGGCGGCGCCCGCGCCGCAGCGGCCGGCCACCCCGGGCGTACGCACCCGGGCCGCCGCCACGGTGGTGGAGGAGAAGGAGACCGAGCAGGCGCACATCATGCTGGGCTGTCCGGGCATCGATCGGCTCGACGAGCGCCGCTTCGCCCTCGGCGTGCTGAACAACGTGCTCGGCGGGGGCATGTCCAGCCGGCTCTTCCAGGAGATCCGGGAGCGGCGTGGCCTCGCCTACTCCGTCTACTCCTATGCCAGCCAGTACGCCGACAGCGGCCTGTTCGGCGTCTACGCCGGCTGCGCCCCGGGACGGGTCGACGAGGTGCTGGAGCTGACCCGGGCCGAGTTGGCGCGTACCGCCGCGCACGGCATCACCGAGGCGGAGCTGGCCCGGGGCAAGGGGATGAGCAAGGGCTCGTTCGTGCTCGGCCTGGAGGACACCGGCTCCCGGATGAGCCGCCTGGCCAAGGGCGAACTACTCTACGGAGACCTGGTGCCGGTCAACGAACTGCTCGACCGGGTCGACGCGGTCACTCTCGACGATGTCAACGCCCTCGCCGCCGAGCTGCTGGACCGGCCGATGTCCCTCGCCGTCGTCGGCCCGTTCGCCGGCCGGGACTTCAGCGCCTGACCCTTTCGGCCGACCGGATGGGCGCGGTGCACCCCCGGGGTGTCCACGTCCTGATTGGGATAGGTTGTGCCGCGTGACTGACGAGCAGGAGAAGGCCAACCCCGAGTCGATCAAGGTCGGCGTGCTGGGCGCCGGCGGCCGGATGGGTGCCGAGGTGTGCCGGGCCGTCGAGGCGGCCGCCGACATGAAACTGGTGGCGACCGTCGACCAGGACGACTGGCTGGTCGACGCCGCCGAGGCGGGGGCGGAGGTGCTCGTCGACTTCACCACTCCCGACGTCGTGCTGGACAACCTGCGCTGGTGCATCGACCAGGGCATCCACGCGGTGGTCGGCACCAGTGGCTTCACCGAGCAGCGGATCGAGAAGGTACGCGGCTGGCTGGCCGACCGGCCCGACGTGGGTGTCGTGATCGCCCCCAACTTCGGTCTCGGTGCGGTGCTGATGATGCAGTTCGCCGCGCGCGCCGCCCGCTACTTCGAGTCGGTCGAGATCATCGAGCAGCACCATCCGCGCAAGCTCGACGCGCCCAGCGGCACCGCCATGCACACGGCGCGCCTGGTCGCGGCGGCCCGCGCCGAGGCCGGCCTCGGTCCGGCACCGGACGCCACCAAGGACGAGATCGCCGGTGCCCGGGGTGCCGACGTCGACGGGGTACGCGTGCACGCCGTGCGGGCCACCGGGCTGGTCGCCCACCAGGAGGTGCTCTTCGGCGCCACCGGCGAGACCCTGACCATCCGGCACGACTCGTACGACCGGGTCTCGTTCATGCCCGGCGTGCTGCTCGCGGTACGCGCGGTGCGGAACCGCCCGGGCCTGACCCTCGGCCTGGACGCCCTGCTCGACTGAGTTGCGGCCGAGACGGGCCGGACGGGCCGGTCAGCCGGCCTGGGGCGGTTCGGTGGGGACGGCGACGTGCAGGCGCAGCTGGGGGACCAGCATGTCGTCGACGTCCAGCGCGCGTCCCGCGCCGTCGGGCTCCCAGCCGGCGGTGGTGAGGAACTTCCGGGAAGCCTGGTCTCCCTCGAACACCCACGCCACCGCCCGGTCGAAGCCGGACTCCCGCCACAGGTCGACGCTGGCGGCGAGCAGGCGGGAGCCGTGCCCGCGCCGGCCCCACCGGGGCTCGACCAGCAGGTCGGTCACCGCCACCACGTCGGCGCCGAGCGCGTTGGCCGGTTCGTTGGGGGCCAGTGCCTCGGCGTCGGCCGGACCGGAGGCGGCGAAGCCCACCAGATACGATTGCTCGGCCTGTTCGACGGCGACCAGCACCCGGTGGGTGTCGCTCGGCGGCTGGCGCACCGAGGCGTCCCAGCGTTCGGCCAGCGACGCCTCATCGAGGCCGTCCAGCACCTCCCTGGGCAGCAGTCGCCGGTAGGCGACCCGCCAGGTGGCGAGCTGGATGCGGGCGATCTCGGCGGCGTCCTCCGGACGCGCCGGGCGGACGTACCCGAGACTCATGGCACGACAGCCTACGCAGGGTGAGGGAGGCGACGGTGGCGCAGGGTGCCAGGCGGACGGTCGGACAGGTCGCCGCGGTGATCGTGCTCGCCGTCGCGGTGGCCGGGTTCCTGTCCGTGGCGGCCGTCCGGCACGGCTTCTTCGACCTGCAGGTGTACCGGGGCGCCCTGGTCTGGTGGGTGCACGACGGCGGGGAGATCTACGACTACCTCAAGCCCGGCACCCAGTACGGCTTCACGTACCCGCCGTTCGCCGCCCTGGTGATGCTGCCGATGGCGTACCTGTCCTGGCATGCGGCGATCGTGGTGAGCGTGGCGGCCGGCGTGGTGACCAGCGCGGTGCTGATCTGGTGGCTGCTGGATCCGGTGTCCCGGCGCGCCGGCTGGACCCGCTGGTTCGCCTTCGCGGTGGCGCTGTGCCTGGTCGCCGCCTTCGAACCGATGCGCGAGACGATCAACTTCGGTCAGGTCAACACGCTGCTGCTCTTCCTGGTGGCGGTGGATCTGCTCCGACTGCTGCCGGGTGGCAGCAGATGGGCCGGGATCGGCATCGGGCTGGCCACCGCGATCAAGCTCACGCCGGGCATCTTCATCGTCTACCTGCTGGTGACCGGGCGCTGGCGCGCGGCGGTGACCGCCTCGGGCACCGCGACCGCCGCGACCGTCCTGGCCGCGGCGCTGTTCCCGGACGCCTCCCGGGAGTTCTGGACCAGCGCCCTGTGGAACACCGGGCGCGTCGGCGAGTTGGCCTTCGTCTCCAACCAGTCGCTGCGGGGCGTGGTGGCCCGGCTGGACCCGGAGAACCCCAGCACGCTGGCCTGGCTACTGCTGGTCGCCGCGACGCTGGTGCTCTGGGCGTGGCGGTCCCGGGTCGCGGCGTCCGTGGGCGACGAGGCCACCGGGCTGGCCCTGACCGGCGCGGTGATGTGCCTGGTCAGCCCGGTCACCTGGGTGCATCACCTGGTCTGGCTGCTGCCGGGCCTGCTGCTGCTGGTGGACCGGGGCATGGCCGCGCGACCGGGCGGTCGCCGACGTCGGGTCCTGCTGGCCTGCGCGACCATCGGGTACGCATTCCTGATCAGCCGGATCGTCTGGGCGTGGGAGAAGGACTTCACCGGTCTCGACGGTTTCCTGTTCGGCAACACCTACGTCTGGATCAGCCTGGCGTTGCTGGCCTTCCTGCCGGTGCGTCCGGCCGCACCCCGTTCGCCGTCGGATTCAGCTGCCGTCGAGTCGGCCGGTGTACCGCAACTCGACCAGCCCGATCGCCGGTCGCCCTCCGGACAGCGGCACCGGATAGGTCGACCGCTCACCGTCCGGTGACAACCCGGCCCGCTCGTAGAACCGGCGGGCCCGGTCGTTGTCCGCCAGCACCCAGAGCCGGTACTCCGTCCAGCCGGACTCGCGCAGGCCCGTCCGGGCCGCCGCGAACAGGGCCCGAGCGGTGCCGTCACCCCAGTTCTCGGGCATGACGTAGAGGCTCACCACCTCGCCGTACGCCGGGTCGAGGTCGCCGCGATCCTGGTTGTTGCGGTACGGCCCGAAGGTGGCGAACCCGACGAGTGTGCCGTGCTTCTCGGCGAGCAACGTGGTGAACGGGTGATCCGGCTCGGCGGTGCCGAGGGCCCGGCGGCGCTGTGCCCAGGCGACCGGGTTGAGTCGGTTCAGCACCTCGTCAGGCATGATCCCGGCGTAGCCGGCCTGCCAGCCGCGGACATGCACCCGGGCCACCGCCTCGGCGTCGTCGGGCTGCTCACGGCGGATGCTGGGCATGGAAGTAGTTCTAGGCCGCCGGGGCGGGCAGGTCCAGTGTCCGCACCGATGTCGTACGCCTGTCGTAGCCTGCCTGCGATGGCCGCACCGGAATCGCTCTCGCTCGCCCAGGCCCGCCGCGTCGCGTTGGCCGCGCAGGGCTTCGCCGATCCGGCGCCCACCGGGGCGCCCACCCGCCGCCACCTGCGTCGGGTGCTCGACCGGGTCGGGTTGATCCAGATGGATTCGGTGAACGTGCTGCAACGGGCGCACTACCTGCCGCTCTACAGCCGGCTCGGGCCCTACCCCACCACGCTGCTCGACTCCGCCGCCTACCGCCGTCCCCGTGAGTTGTTCGAGTACTGGGGGCACGAGGCGTCGTTGGTGCCGGTCGCCCTGCATCCCGCGCTGCGCTGGCGGATGGCCCGGGCACACACCGACGCCTGGGGCGGGATGCGCCGCATCGTCGCCGAGCAGCCCGCCCTGGTCGCCTGGGTACGCGACGAGGTGGCCGCCCGGGGCCCGCTGACCGTCGCCGAGATCGAGCACGACGTACCCCGACAGACCGGGAACTGGGGGTGGAACTGGTCGGCGGTGAAACAGGCCCTGGAATACCTCTTCTGGGCCGGCGAGGTGTGCGCGGCACAGCGCACCAGCTCCTTCGCCCGCCGTTACGACCTGCCGGAGCGGGTGCTACCGGCGGAGGTGTTGGCCGCGCCGACGCCGACCGACGCGCAGGCCCACCGCACGCTGGTGGGCATCGCCGCCCGGTCGCTCGGAGTGGCCTCGGAGCCGGAGTTGCGCGACTATTTCCGGCTGCCGGTGGCCGGTGCGCGGCAGGCCATCGCCGAGCTGGTCGAGGCGGGGGAGCTGCGACCGGTCACGGTCCAGGGGTGGCGGCAGCCCGCCTGGTTGCACGCCGAGGCCCGGCTGCCCCGCTGGGTACGCGGCAACGGCCTGGTGAGCCCCTTCGACCCGCTGGTCTGGGAACGTGCCCGCACCGAGCGGCTGTTCGACTTCAGCTACCGCATCGAGATCTACGTGCCCGCGCCGCAACGCGTGTACGGCTACTACGTGCTGCCGTTCCGCCAGGGCGAGCGCTTCACCGCCCGGGTCGACCTGAAGGCGGACCGCAAGTCCGGGGTGCTGCTGGTGCCGGCCGCCTGGGTGGAGCCGGGCGTCGACCCGGGGGAGACGGCGATCGCCCTGGCGGCCGAGCTGTACCGGCTGGCCGGCTGGCTCGGCCTGGACACGGTCGCGCCACCGGCCGCCGGTGACCTCGCGGCACCGCTGGCCGCCGCGCTGGTGGGCGTGGCCGGTGTACGGTGAGGCTCGTGACGAGCGTTGACCGACCGGACGCCCAGCCGCAGACCGACCTGTACGGCGAGCACCCACATGGTCGCCTGGACGCCGGTCACCCGTCCGGTGGGCCGGCGGGCGCCGCGCAGCAGGGCGACTGGCCGACGGGATACCCAGCCGGTTATCCGGTGGTCGAGTCCGACCGGCTCACCCGGTTCGTGACCCGGATGCACGCTCGCACGCCGCGCTGGGTGGTGCCGTTGGCTGCGGTCGGCTGTGTCGCCGCCGGCATCGGGTACACGCTGCTCAGCGATCCCACCCGCTCCGCGCCCGATGCCCTGCCGACCTGCCTGCTCAAGCTGACCACCGGGCTGGACTGCCCGGGGTGCGGCGGCACCCGTGCCCTCTGGTACGTGCTGCACGCCGATCTGCCGGCCGCCGCCCGCCACCACTTCCTCTTCGTCTTCGCGCTGCCCTTCCTGGCGTACCTCTTCGTCGCCTGGGCCGGTCGGCAGGCGTTCGGTTGGCGGCTTCCCGAGCTACGCATCGGCCCGAAGCTGGTCGGCGGATTCCTCGCCGCCTGGCTCGCCTTCTCGGTGGTCCGCAACCTGCCCTGGCCCCCGTTCACCGCCCTCTACGTCTAGCGGCCGGACCGGCGTTTTCTGGTCGTCGGTGGGTCTCGGCTACAGTCCCAGGAATGCCGGAGATGGTGCAGCCCCAGGTCAGGTTGATCGCGTGGACCCAGTTCGACCCGCCGGAGGACGTGCCGTGGTCGACCGATGCCGACGGGGGGCAGGCGCTCGCGGAGTTCGCCGGGCGGGCCTGCTACCAGAGTTGGAAGAAGCCGAATCCGGCGACGGCCACCAACGCCGGCTACCTGGCGCACATTCTGGAGGTCGGGCACCTCTCGGTGCTGGAGCACGGCTCGGTGAGCTTCTACTTCACCGGCGTGTCCCGCTCGTTCACCCATGAGCTGATCCGGCACCGGCACTTCTCGTACTCGCAGCTGTCGCAGCGGTACGTGCCGGAGCGGGACGCCGCGATGGTGGAGCCGACCGTCATCGCCGAGGACCCGGAGCTGCACAAGCGGTTCGTCGAGGCTGCCGAGGCCAGCGTACGGGCCTACAACGACCTGCTGGAGGGGCTGGAGCGGCGCTTCGCCGACGTGGCGAACCCGACCCTGCGGCGCAAGCAGGCCCGCCAGGCGGCCCGCGCGGTGCTGCCGAACGCCACCGAGACCCGCATCGTGGTGACGGGCAACTACCGGGCCTGGCGGCACTTCGTCGGGATGCGCGCCACCGAGCACGCCGACGTGGAGATCCGTGAGCTGGCGGTGGAGTGCCTCCGGCAGTTGCAGCGGGTGGCGCCGAACGTCTTCGCCGACTTCACCATCTCGACGCTGCCCGACGGCACGGAGGTGGCGCAGAGCCCGTACGCCCAGGTGCCTTGACGGGCGTCGGGCCGCCCGCCCGGGGGTGCTGAGCCCTTCCCCGGTGGCCGGCCGTCGGCCGTCCGATAGGTTGTCACCATGACGCACGACCACCTCGACGCTCCGGTGCGAACGGCCTCCCGTCCGTTCGGCCGGGTGCTCACGGCCATGGTGACCCCGTTCACCGCCGACGGGGCGCTCGACCTCGACGGCGCGGCACGGCTGGCGGATCATCTGGTCGCGGAGCAGGGCAACGACGCGTTGGTGGTCAACGGCACCACCGGCGAGTCACCGACCACCACCGACGCCGAGAAGGAACGTCTGATCCGGGTCGTGGTGGAGGCTGTCGGCGACCGGGCCCGGGTGGTGGCGGGAGTCGGCACCAACGACACCCGGCACACCATCGAGCTGGCGACCTCCGCGGAGAAGGCCGGTGCTCACGGGCTGCTGGTGGTCACGCCGTACTACAACAAGCCGCCGCAGGCCGGTCTGCTACGCCACTTCACCGAGGTGGCCGACGCCACCGGGCTGCCGGTGATGCTCTACGACATCCCGCACCGCTCCGGTGTGGCGATCGAGACCGAGACCCTGGTCCAGCTCGCCGAGCACGGCCGCATCGTCGCGGTCAAGGACGCCAAGGGCGATCTGACGGCGACGAGTTGGGTGACCAGCCGGGCCGAGCTGGCGTACTACAGCGGCGAGGACGCGCTCACCCTGCCTGCCCTGGCCGTCGGCTGCGTCGGCGTGGTGGGCACCTCCACGCACTTCACCGGCGCCGAGACCAAGCGGATGATCGAGGCGTACGACACGGGGGACACGGCAACCGCACTGACACTGCACCGCCGCCTGCTACCGCTGTACACGGGGATCTTCCGTACCCAGGGTGTGATCCTGGTCAAGGCTGGCCTGGCGGCACGGGGCCTGCCGGGCGGGCCGGTCCGTCCACCGCTGGTGGACGCCACCGATGGCGAGATCGCCCAGCTGCGCGCCGACTGCGCGGCGGCGGGCCTACCGCTCCCTGAATGATCAAACGACACGACGGACGCCGGGTGACGGCGTCGCAGAATGAGGTGAACGCGTGACCGAGGCGCACAACGAGGAGGCCCAACTTCCACCGCCGCTGCCGGAGGGCGGACTGCGGATCATACCGCTCGGCGGGCTCGGCGCCATCGGCCGGAACATGACCGTCTTCGAGTACGACGGCAAGCTGCTGGTCGTCGACTGCGGCGTGCTCTTTCCGGACGTGGAGCAGCCCGGTGTCGACCTGATCCTGCCGGACTTCGGCCCGATCCTCGACCGGCTCAACGACATCCAGGCGATCGTGCTGACGCACGGCCACGAGGACCACATCGGTGCGGTGCCCTACCTGCTCGCACACAAGCCCGACATCCCGCTGGTCGGCTCGCAGTTCACCCTCGCGCTGGTGGAGGCGAAGCTGGCCGAGCGGCGCATCCAGCCGTACACGCTGACCGTGCGGGAGGGCGGCCGGGAGCGACTCGGCCCGTTCGAGTGTGAGTTCTTCGCCGTGAACCACTCGATTCCCGACGCGCTCGCGGTGGCCATCCGGACCCCGGCCGGGCTGGTGCTGCACACCGGCGACTTCAAGATGGACCAGTTGCCGCTGGACGGCCGGATCACCGACCTGGCCGGCTTCGCCCGGCTCGGTGCCGAGGGCGTGGACCTGCTGCTGTCGGACTCCACCAACGCGGAGATTCCGGGCTTCGTCACACCCGAACGGGAGATCGGCCCGGTCCTCGATTCGATCTTCGCCAAGGCTCGGGGCCGGATCATCGTCGCCTCGTTCGCCTCCCACGTGCACCGGGTGCAACAGGTCTTCGACTCGGCCACCGAGCACGGTCGCAAGGTCGCCCTGATCGGCCGGTCGATGGTCCGCAACATGGGCATCGCGCGGGATCTGGGTCTGTTGAACATCCCGCCCGGCCTGGTCGTCGGCCTCGACGAGGCGACCTCGATGCCGCCCGAGCAGATCGTGCTGATGTCCACCGGTTCGCAGGGCGAGCCGATGAGTGCCCTGGGACGGATGGCCAGCGGTGATCACCGGCACATCACCATCGCACCCGGTGACACGGTGGTGCTCGCCTCGTCGCTGGTGCCGGGGAACGAGACCTCCGTCTACCGGGTGATCAACCGGCTGGCCCGGGCCGGTGCCGTGGTCGTGCACAAGGACGTGGCCAAGGTGCACGTCTCCGGGCACGCCCCGGCCGGGGAACTGCTCTACCTGCTCAACGTGGTCCGGCCCAGCAATCTGATGCCGGTGCACGGTGAGTGGCGACACCTGCGCGCGCACGCCCGACTGGGTATCGAGTCCGGCGTGGCAGCGGACCGGGTGGTGCTCTGCGAGGACGGCGACGTGGTCGACCTGGTCGAGGGGCGGGCCAGCCTGGTGGGGCACGTCAAGAGCCGCTACGTCTACGTCGACGGCCTGGCCGTCGGCGACGTCAGCGAGTCACTGCTCACCGAGCGGCGCATCCTCGGCGACGGTGGCTTCATCGCCGCGACCGTCGTGGTGGACTCGGTCACCGGCAAGGTGGTCGCCGGCCCGACCGTCTCGGCCAAGGGGTTCTCCGAGGACCTGGGAGCCTTCAACGCGGTGATCCCGCTGGTGACCGAGGCGCTCAACCGGGCCGCTGCGGACGGGATCACCGACCCGCACCAGCTCCAGCAGATCGTCCGGCGCACCGTGGGGCGCTGGGTCAATGACGCGTACCGTCGTCGCCCGATGATCGTTCCCACCGTCGTCGAGGTCTGACCACCGGGCGTACCGGACCGATTTCGATGGGCCACCACCCCTGGCGGGTGGTGGCCCATCGGCGTCAGCAAATCGATTAGTCGGTGGGTGGGTTCAACCGGTCGAGCGTTTTGCCCGTACTCCGAGCCGGCAGGCGTAACCGCGCCAGCCGGGAGGAGCATGGCGGATGGACCGCAGACGATTGACAGCCATCGGTGTCGTGGTGGCGGCTCTGGGCGCGGCGACGGCGGTCGCCCTGCCGTCGTTCGCCGGTGACGGTGGCGCGCCGGTCGGCGCACCGACCAGCGGGGCCGTGGAGGGCGTCGACCCGGACGTGGTCGAGGCGATGCGCCGGGACCTGCGGCTGGACGAGGCGCAGGTGGCTGCTCGGCTGAAGACCGAACGCTGGGCCTCCGGGGTGGTCGACCAGCTCCGGGCGGACCTCGGCGGGGCCTACGGCGGCAGCTGGCTCAGCGCCGACGGCAGCGAGCTCAACGTGGCGGTCGCCGACGCGGCACAGGCGCAGCGGGTCCGGGCCGCCGGGGCGGTCCCGAAGGTGGTCGAGCGTGGGGTGCGTCAGCTCGACACCCTCAAGACGCGGATGGACCGTACCGCCGCCCGCGCCCAGCAGGTCTCCGGCTGGTACGTCGACGTCGCCGACAACACCGTCGTGGTCCTCGCGCAGCCGGGCGCGGAAGCGGCCGGGTGGCGTTTCGTGGCCCGCGCCGGGGTGCCGCGGACCGCGGTGCGGATGGCCACCGAGGAACAGCCACGCCTCTTCGCCGACGTACGCGGCGGCGAGCCGTACTTCATCGGCAGCGGCCGTTGCTCGGTCGGCTTCGCGGTGGCCGGCGGTTTCGTCACCGCGGGCCACTGCGGACAGGTCGGCGACCGCACCACCGGCGCCGACCGGGCACCGCAGGGCGTCTTCCGGGCCTCGTCGTTCCCCGGTGACGACTGGGCCTTCGTGCAGGTCAACAACAACACCCGGGTGCTGCCGGAGGTGACCGACTTCCGGGGTGGGGTGGCCCGGGTGGCCGGTTCGCAGGAGGTGCCGGTCGGTTCGTCGATCTGCCGCTCCGGCTCCACCACCGGGGTCAGCTGCGGCACGGTCCAGGCCCGCAACGCCACCGTCCGCTACCCGGAAGGTCTGGTCGGCGGTTTGGTGCGGACCAACGTCTGCGCCGAGCCCGGTGACTCCGGTGGCTCGTGGATCTCGGGCAACCAGGCGCAGGGCGTGACCTCCGGTGGATCTGGCGACTGCGTCCGCGGTGGGACCACGTTCTACCAGCCGGTCAACGAGATCCTCCAGCGCAACAACCTGACCCTGCTCACCACGCGGAATTTCCGCGCCCTGAGCAGCCGGCGCTGATCGGCCGCGATCCCGGCCGGGTCCGCGCCCGGCCGGGATCGAGTCAGGGCAGGGCGGCGACCGCCGCCGCGTACGCGACGCCGGTGCGGACGGCGGCGTCGACCAGCACCGCGACCTGATCCGGGGCGACACCGTACGCCAGGTCGGTGGTCACCTCGCCGGCCAGCACCAGCTCACCGTCGCCCGGATCATGCACGTACGCCTTGGGGAGCAGCCGGTCCCGGTTCCAGGCGTTGCAGAAGGCGTACGCCTCCGTGCGCCGGGTCGCCGCCAGCCGACGCCCGGCCACCACCCGAGCGTGCAGGATGTCGTGGCGTTCTCCGGCCCGCCGGAACTGGATCACCGCGTCACTCCACCGTCCCAGCACCGTGCCGGCGGCATCGACGGTGTACCCGTCACCCCGTCGGTCCAGCACATCGGTGATCATCGTCACCGTCAGCGCACCGATCTCGTTCACGGCCAGCTCGGTGGTGTCGCCGTCCGGTCCCGGCAGGTCGTCGGGGCCGGGTGCCCCAGCTGGCCCGAACTCGTCGGCCGACTCGAACTCCTCTTCGGCCGGCAACGGCACCGGCGGGACGAGCGGACGCTCGGCCAGCCAGGCGGCGATCCGGCCGGACTGGTGCCCGGTGCCGTTGCGAGCGTCGAAGCTACCGGCCAGCGTGGTCGCGACGGCGAGCAGTTCAGCGCCGAGCTGACCCACCGTGACCTCGGCGGCCGGCCGTCCACCGTATGCCGGTCGGTGGACCGCCCGACCGGTGGCCGTCTCGCCCGCCAGCGCGCAGACCAGCGCCCCCGCCGCGGCGAACTCCATCACGGACAGGTCCTCGTGCGGTCGGTCCAGGCGGGGCAACTGCTCGACGACGATCTCCACACCGCGGTCGAGATGCCCACCCAGCGCACAGAAACGCAGGTGGGTGGCGAGATGGCCGAACCCGTCGGGTTCCGTCCGGTGTCGCCGGTACGCCCGTACGTGCGCGTGACCCGCCCGCCGCGCGTGGCCTGCCCGCAGCCAGGGCAGCAGCGCCGCGGTCAGGGCCGCCTCCGGCTGGGCGGTGCAGCCGGCCTGCGCGTCGAGCAATGGATCGAGCACGTCGAGCGCCGCAGCCCAGTCGCCCCAGCCGGCCAGCAGTTCCGCCTGCCGTACCGGCAGGCAGTCGGCGCACCCGGCGGCCGGATCGGGTGCGCCGACCCGCCACCGTGCCAGCCAGCGTCGGGCGGCGGGCTCGTCGCCCACGTGATCGGCGATCCGGCACCGCAGCTGCGCCACCAGCGCCGCGTTCGCCTCGCCGCCTTCCTCGGTGAGCCCGTTCAGGACGCCGCGAGCCTGGTCCAGGCTGATGCGGGGAGTGCCGAGCAGCGCCTCGACGGCGTACCGCCGATAGCGGCGCAGCGTGTCGTCGTCCGGCTCCGCTGCCCGCAGGCAACGCCGGACCGGCTCGAACAGCCGCCACCGTTCGCCGCCGCGCAGGTGTGTCTCCACCAGCTCGGACCAGGCGTGCAGCGCGGTACGCCGATCGCCGTCCGCCTCGGCGAGAGCGGCGACCCGTTCCAACTCGCTGACGCGCACCTCGCCGTCGGGCATGTCCCTCGCGTCGGCGAGGGCAGTGGCGATCCGCTGGTCGGCGCGTACGCCGTCGGCCGGCCGGGCGGTGCCTCGCGCCCGGCCGCGGCTCCGACGAGCGCCGGGGACCGGCCCGGTCACGGGCGCGCCGTCCCCGCGAACCGGCCCACCTCGTCGGCGAGTCGACAGCCGGCCGAGATCCCCCGGTCGAGCAGCCGATCCAGTTGGTGCGGGGTGACGCCCCGTTCCAGGTCGGTGATGACCTCGCCGCAGACCCGGGCCTGACCGGTGTCGTCGATGTGCACGAACGCCTTCGGCCAGAACCGGTCACGGTTCCAGGTGTTGCAGAAGTCGTGCAGGCACGGCACGTCCTCGACCGCGAAGGCGGGCGCAGCGACGGTACGCACCTGGAGCAACTCCCCGGCGTCTCCGGCGCGGAGGAACCAGATGTGCCCCTGCGCCCACCTGCCCACCAGCGCGCCGTCGGCGTCGCCGGCCACGGTGTGACCGCGATGGCTCAGCACGGCGGCGACGAGTTCCCGGGTCAGCGGTCGCAGCGTCGACGGATGACCCGCCAACGGGTCGCCGGCGCGGTCCTCGAATTCCGGCGACCCCATCGGACACTCCCTCGCGAGGCGAATATCACGGCAGGCGGCGGGGACCGCGTTGCGACACGCGGAGCGACCAGGATGACCGGCCAATCACCCGGCCCGCCGTTACGGTGATGCTATGGCGGGCCGTACCCCTCAGGCGAGTCGGCGGCGCGGCGCGTCGCCGCGTGGCAGCGCGAACAGTCGTGCCCGCCAGCCGGCCAAGAAGACCCGTGCGCCGGTGCGGCGCCGTACCTCGACCAGGGGACCGGGCCCCGCCGCGTACGTCGGTCGGGCGATCCAGGCACTGTGGATGGGGCTGGCCCACGGGGTCGGCTGGGCGGTGCGCGCGGCGGGTCGGCAGGCCGCCTCGGCCCGCGACCTCGACCCGGAGCATCGCCGCGACGGCGCCGGCCTGCTGCTCATCGGGCTCGCCCTGCTCGGTGCGGGCGCGATCTGGTTCTCGGCGGCCGGCCCGGTCGGTGCCCGACTGGCCGACACGGTGCGGCTCTTCCTCGGGGCGATCTCCATCGTGGTGCCGGTGCTGCTGGGCATCGGCGCCTGGCGGCTGATGCGTCAGCCCGGCGATCCCGAGCACCGGGGGCGTGGGCTGGTCGGCTGGGGGTCCATGCTGGTCTCCACCGCGGCGCTGCTGCACATCGGCCAGCAGCCGGCCGGCCCGGGCGAGCGGGATTTCGCCGGCGGCCTGATCGGCGCGGGGGTGGGCAGCGTACTGGAGCGCGCGGTCACCGCCTGGGTGGCGGTGCCGTTGCTGGTCCTGTTGCTGGTGTTCGGGCTGCTGGTGGTCACCGCGACGCCGATCAACAAGATCCCCGAGCGGCTCGGCCTGCTGGCCGGCGGGGTGGTCGGGCAGGACGAGACCGAGACGGCGGAGGCACCTGCGACGCCGACTCGCCGCCGTCCCGCCAAACGTGCGGCACCGCCGGTCGACCCGGACGAGTTCGACGATCTGGACGGCGCGGACCTGCAGGAGACCATGGTCCTGCCGCGCAAGACGCCGTCCCGGGTGCCGGCCAGCCGCAAGCCCGCCGAGCCGCCGGAGCACTCGCCCGCGCCGACCCGGGCCGAGCAGCTCGCGCTGACCGGCCTGGCTGGCGACTACACGCTGCCTCCGGCGAACATGCTCGGCAGCGGGGCCGCTCCGAAGACCCGCAGCAAGGCCAACGACGAGGTGATCGCCGCGCTCACCGGTGTCTTCGACCAGTTCGACGTCGACGCGGCGGTGACCGGCTTCACCCGGGGCCCGACGGTGACCCGCTACGAGGTCGAGCTGGGCCACGGCGTCAAGGTCGAGCGGATCACCCAGCTCTCCCGCAACATCGCGTACGCGGTGAAGTCCCCGGACGTACGCATCCTGAGCCCGATCCCGGGCAAGAGCGCGGTTGGTGTGGAGATCCCGAACACCGACCCGGAGAACGTGGCCCTCGGTGACGTGCTGCGCTCGCGCGCCGCCACCAGCGACCACCATCCGATGGTGGTCGCCCTCGGCAAGGACATCGAGGGCGGCTACGTGGTGGCCAACCTGGCGAAGATGCCGCACATCCTGATCGCGGGGGCCACCGGGGCCGGCAAGTCGAGCTGCCTGAATTCTCTACTCATGTCCATCCTGACCCGGGCGACGCCGGACGAGGTGCGGCTGCTGCTGATCGACCCGAAGCGGGTCGAGATGACCGGTTACGAGGGGATCCCGCACCTGGTCACCCCGATCGTGACCAACGCCAAGAAGGCGGCCGACTCGCTGGAGTGGGTCGTCCGTGAGATGGACATGCGCTACGACGACCTCGCCGCCAACGGGGTCCGGCACATCGACGACTTCAACCGCAAGGTGCGCAACGGCGAGATCAAGGCGCCGCCGGGCAGTGAACGCGAGATGCGTCCGTACCCGTACCTGCTGGTGATCGTGGACGAGTTGGCCGACCTGATGATGGTCGCCCCGCGCGACGTCGAGGACTCGATCGTACGGATCACCCAGCTCGCCCGGGCCGCCGGCATTCACCTGGTACTCGCCACCCAACGGCCCTCGGTCGACGTGGTGACCGGCCTGATCAAGGCCAACGTGCCGTCCCGGCTGGCGTTCGCGACCTCGTCGCTGGCCGACTCCCGGGTCATCCTCGACCAGCCGGGCGCGGAGAAGCTGCTCGGCCGGGGCGACGGGCTGTTTTTGCCGATGGGTGCCTCGAAGCCGGTGCGGATCCAGGGCGCCTGGGTCACCGAGCGCGAGATCAACGATGTGGTGAAGTTCTGCAAGGACCAGCGTGAGCCGGAGTTCCGCCCGGACGTGCTGACCCCCGCGCAGGACAGCAAGAAGAAGATCGACGAGGACATCGGCGACGACCTGGACCTGCTGATGCAGGCGGTCGAACTGGTGGTCACCTCGCAGTTCGGCTCGACCTCGATGCTGCAACGCAAGTTGCGGGTCGGCTTCGCCAAGGCGGGCCGGCTGATGGACCTGATGGAGACCCGGGGCGTGGTCGGCCCGTCGGAGGGCTCCAAGGCACGTGACGTGCTGGTCAAGCCGGACGAGCTGGAAGAGGTCCTGGAGGGTCTGCGGGGCGGCGATGGCTGATTCGACGGCACTGGCCAGCGAGCTGTTTCCGATCATCACGGCCGCCGATCTCGACGCCGCACTGCGCTTCTACGAGGGGCTGCTGGGCGGCCGGGTCGCGTACCGCTTCCCGGAGACCGGGGAGGCCGCGTACGTCTCGCTGCGCTTCGGCGACGGCCAGCTGGGCATCGGGCGGCAGGAGGCCGGCGAGCAGCCGGCCGGCCCGGCGACCCTCTGGGTGTACGTCGCGGACTGCACCGCGGCCCTGGCCCGGCTGGCCGAGGCGGGCGTGCAGGTGCTCGCCGAGCCGCAGCGGCAGCCGTGGGGCGAGCGGATGGCGATCGTTCGCGACCCGGCCGGCAACCGGGTGCTGATCGCCGACCACGGCTGACCAGTCCCGTCACTCAAGGTGATTATCTAGCCGGAACCCACCAACCCCTCCGCTCCCTTTGCTCTGCTTCAACATACGCAACGGTTACCGAGGGTGATGATCGGTCGTCGTTCGGGGGCAGGGGGCCGTTTGGTCACCGCAGCTCACGAGCTATTGCGTGGGTTGAAGCAGAGCAAAGGGGAGGAGGGGGAAGGGGTGGGGTGCGCGGCTGATGCTACGGATCGTGTCCGGCGGAGACGGTAGCGGTGCGTATCCGCACTTGGTCGCTCCACAGAGGTGGAACAGCCACGTGCGGGCGAGGGACGGAACAGGCCGTCGTGCGGCTGGCACAGGCATGACGACGGCCCGCCGCGGAGCGCGGCGGGCCGTCGAAGTAGCCGGGCTCAGAGCGCGCTGAGGATCAGCATGCTCAGCAGCATGGCGACCACGTTGGCCGCGGCGGCGTACCAGCCGAGCGGCTTGTCACCGAGCACCGCGCCGACGACGCCGAGGACCAGACCGATGACTCCGAAGAGGATCGGGTTGAGCAGCAGCGCGAGTACCGCGCACACGAAACCCACGATGGTGCAGATGCGGGCGGCGCTGGTCGAGCGGACGGTGCTGGTGGCCATGTCTTCCTCCAAGGGGATGAGTCTCAGGTCTGCTGCCGGATCTCTACCCACTACGGACGTTCGTCACGCCCGCCCGCGCAGACGTTCGCCGCCCGCGCCCTAGTGGAACAGCTTGAGGCCGATCACGCCGGCCACCACCAGCAGCAGGCTGAGCAGGCGGGGCAGGTTGGCCGGTTCGCCGAGCGCCACCATGCCGACGAGGGCGGTGCCGACCGCGCCGATGCCGACCCACACCGCGTAGCCGGTGCCGACCGGGATCTCCCGCAGCGCGTACGCCAGGCCGGCCATGCTCAGCACCAGCGTGATCGCGAAGACCATCGAGGCGACGGGTCGGGTGAATCCGGCGGAGCGGTCCAGGGCGATCGCCCAGGCCGTTTCGAGTAGTCCGGAGAGCACCAGCACGATCCAGGCCATCGGGTCACCTCTTCGGGATTGGCCCGGCCGCCGGGCCGGGACGAGTCGGGTCCGCCATGCGGGGCGTCTTGGCCTGACCGGGTACGCCCACGACTCGTCCGGGGCGGCCACGTGGGCCGCCGAAATCGACCGTAGCACCGGGCAACGGGCCGTCCGGGTGAGACGGATCACCCGGGATGGACCTCAAGCCTGCTTCAAGCTGCACCATGGACCCGTGACCGTGCTCATCTCCGATCCGGAGGTCGCCGCCGCGCTTGACGCAGCGACCTCGGTCGACGCGATGCGTCAGGCCCTGCTCGCCGCGTACCACGGGCGGCTCGTCGCCCCGCCTCGGGCCGCCGCGTCGCTCGGCGCCGGCCGGATGGTGCTCACCGCCGGGCACCTGGTCGGGCAGTGGTACGGATACCGGGCGTACGACACATTCGGGCACCCGGAAAGCGAGCAGGTGGTGGTGCTGCACGACGGGCGGACCGGGGCGGTGCGGGCCGTGGCCGTGGGCGAGGAGCTGGGCTCCCGGCGTACCGGCGCGCTGGGCGGGGTGGCGGTGGACACGCTGGCCCGCGCGGAAGCGGCCACCGTCGGGGTGATCGGCTCCGGCGGTCAGGCGTGGACCCAGGTATGGGCCGCCGCCGCCGTGCGACCCCTGCGCGAGGTGACCGTGCACAGCCGCTCGACGGCGCGTCGGGAGGCGTTCGCCGCCCGGGTACGGGCCGAACTCGGCATCTCGGCCCGCGCGGTGGACACCGCCCGCGAGGCGGTACGCGACCGGGACGTGGTGGTGTTGGCCACCACCAGCCCGACACCGGTGCTGAGCGCCGCCGACCTGCGCCCCGGGACTCACGTGAACGTGGTCGGCTTCAAGCAGGTGGACCGCGCGGAGTTCGGCACCGACCTGCTCGACGCCGCCACCGTGCTGGCCAGTGACTCGGTGGCGCAGGCGCGGTCGTACGCCCCGCCGATGCTCGCCGCGCTGCCGCCGTACGCCTCCCGGTTGCGCGACCTGGGTGCGGTGCTGGCCGGCACGACACCCGGCCGCACCGACGCGGACCAGATCTCGGTCTTCTGCTCGGTCGGTCTGGCCGGCACCGAGGTCTACCTGCTCGACCGCGTGGTCCGGATCCTCGCCACCGCGGCCTGACCCGACCCGGTGCGGACCGCCGTCGCCAGTACGGGCACCACCGCCCGGTACCCTCGGATGGTGTCTGCCACCTCCTCTCCTTCCCCCGATGGTCGCCGGGTCGCGCTGCTGACCCTGGGCTGTGCCCGCAACGAGGTCGACTCGGAGGAACTGGCCGCCCGCCTGCACGCCGACGGCTGGCAGGTGACCACCGACGGTGAGGGCGCCGACGTGGTGGTCGTCAACACCTGCGGCTTCGTGGAGAAGGCCAAGCAGGATTCCATCCAGACGCTGCTGGCCGCCGCCGACACCGGGGCGAAGGTGGTGGCGGCCGGCTGCATGGCCGAGCGGTACGGGCGGGAACTGGCCGACAGCCTCCCCGAGGCGCAGGCGGTGCTCAGCTTCGACGACTACCCCGACATCGCCGCCCGGCTGGACGCGGTTGTCGCCGGCCGGGAGGTCGCCGCACACACTCCCCGCGACCGGCGCGAGCTGCTGCCGCTGACCCCGGTCGCCCGCCGCGACAGCGCGGTCTCCCTGCCGGGACACGGCCGCGGCACCGACGTCGACGAGCACACCCCGGCGCACCTGCGTACGGTGCTGCGTCGCCGGTTGGACAGCGGCCCGGTGGCCTCGCTCAAGCTGGCCAGCGGCTGCGACCGGCGCTGCGCGTTCTGCGCCATCCCCGCCTTCCGGGGCGCCTTCGTCTCGCGTACCCCGGACGAGTTGCTCGCCGAGGCCGAGTGGCTGGCCAAGAGCGGTGTCCGGGAACTCGTGCTGGTCAGCGAGAACTCGACCTCGTACGGCAAGGACCTGGGCGACCCGCGCGCGCTGGAGAAGCTGCTGCCCCAGCTCGCCGCCGTCGAGGGCATCGTGCGGGTACGGGCCAGCTACCTTCAGCCGGCCGAGACCCGGCCCGGGCTGATCGAGGCGATCGCCAGCACGCCCGGGGTGGCGCCCTACTTCGACCTGTCGTTCCAGCACTCCAGCGAGCCGGTGCTGCGCCGGATGCGCCGTTTCGGCTCCACCGACCGTTTCCTGGAACTGCTCGCCGCCGCCCGGCAACTGTCGCCTCAGGCCGGGGCCCGCAGCAACTTCATCGTCGGGTTCCCCGGCGAGACCCGGGGCGACGTCGACGAACTGGTGCGGTTCCTCACCGAGGCCCGGCTCGACGCGATCGGCGTCTTCGACTACAGCGACGAGGACGGCACGGAAGCCGCCGGGCTGTCGGGCAAGGTTTCCGCCGCCACCATCAAACGCCGGTACGACAGGCTCAGCGCGCTCGCCGACGAGCTGTGTTCGCAGCGGGCCGAGGACCGCCTCGGCTCGACGGTGGAGGTGCTCGTCGACTCGGTCGACGATGGGGTCGTCGAGGGACGGGCCGCACACCAGGCGCCGGAGGTGGACGGGTCGACCACTCTGGTTGCCCCCGACGGCGGCGGCGTCGACCTGGCCGCGCTGCGCCCCGGGGACCTGGTCCGCGCCACGGTGACCGGTACCGAGGGCGTCGACCTGCTCGCCGTGCCGGATGAGATGATCTCCGCCGCGCCCGGCGCGGCGCGGTGACGGTGGGCTGGGACGAGGCGGAGGAGGCACGAGGTGCGGTGCCGGGTGCGCCAGCCGAGCGGGGCGATGCGATGACCGGGGCGACGGAGTCGCCTCCGGTGCCGGTGGTGGCCCGGGTCCCCGTGGTGAACGCCGCCAACGCCCTGACCGCGCTGCGGCTGGCGCTCGTCCCGGTCTTCGCCGCCTCGGTGGTCGTGTCGGGGATGACGCACGCCGGATGGCAGGTCATCGCCTGCGTGATCTTCGCGGTGGCCTCGGTGACGGATCTCGTGGACGGGTGGATCGCCCGGAGGTTCGCGCTGGTCACCGCCGTGGGAAAGGTGGCCGACCCGATCGCCGACAAGGCACTCACCGGCGCCGCCCTGCTGCTGTTGTCCTGGTACGACCGGTTGCCCTGGTGGGTGACGGTGGTGATCCTGGCGCGGGAGCTGGGGATCACCGCCCTGAGGTTCTGGGTGATCCGGCGTGGCGTGATCGCCGCGAGCCGGGGCGGAAAGATCAAGACTGCGCTCCAGGTGCTGGCCATCACCTGGTACCTGTGGCCGATGCCGGCCGCCCTGGCCTCGATCGGGCCGTGGATCATGGGTGCGGCGGTCGCGGTCACCCTGGTCACCGGGCTGGACTACATTGCCCAGGCCACCCGGCTGCGGCGCACCCAGGGGTGAGAACGGTTCACCGGCGTTGCGACGCGTAGACCGCCTCGCGGCCGGGCAGGATGCAGATCATGGGTGTACGCGAGGGCGAGGGGTCGATGGGCGCCGCGGCGGCGGGCGTGGTGCACCGCCTCGCCGATCGGCGGGAGACGTTCGCCACTGTCGAGTCGCTGACCGGGGGCCTGCTGGCCGCCACGGTCGTGGAGATCGCCGGGGCGAGCGCCGTCTACCGGGGTGGGCTGGTGGTCTACGCCACCGAGTTGAAGCAACGGCTGGCCGACGTACCGGCGCAGCTGTTGGCGGAGCGTGGCCCGGTCGATGCTGACGTGGCGAAGGCGCTCGCCGAGGGTGGGCGGCGACGCTGTGGTGCTGACTGGGGTCTGGCCACCACCGGCGTGGCCGGACCGGAACCGCAGGACGGCAAACCGGTCGGCCTGGTCTTCGTCGCGGTCGCCGGCCCGGACGGCACCGAGGTGCGGCAGCTGAACCTCGCCGGTGGTCGCGACCAGGTGCGGGGTGCGGCCGTGACCGAGGCGCTGCGCCTGCTGGCCGACCACATCCAGGCTCCGACCTGACCCCGCTGCCGCCGCTCTTCGAGGGTGCGGCTCTTCGACATTGCTGATCTTCGGCGACGCGGATCGATGGCACTCCAGGTGACGTCGTCCCTGCGTGCCGGACAGCCGCGCCAGCGCCGATCGACTGAGCGGTCGGCGGCGACCGTGGGACGACCGGGCGGGGCGGGATGTCGCGGCGGCGCACAGCGGGTACGGTTGCGGGAAGGCTCCGACAGCCGGTGCTCTCGTAAGACCGGTTGGCCGGGCGAATTGTGTCCCTCAGGGGAGGTGCGATGGTCCTGCTACGCCGGGTGATCGGTGACGCACTACGGGCGCGCCGGCAGGGGCAGCACCGCACGCTGCGCGAGGTCTCGTCCGCAGCCAACGTCAGCCTGGGCTACCTGTCGGAGATCGAACGCGGCCAGAAGGAGCCCTCCAGCGAGCTGCTCGCGGCGATCTGCGACGCGCTGGGTGCCCGCCTTTCCGAGCTGCTGCGGGAGGTCAGCGACACGGTCGCGCTCGCCGAACAGATGCCGGGCGTGCTGGTGCCGGTGCAGGACGAGCCGGCCGAGTCGACGCCGGTCGCCGCCGGGTCGGTGCACAAGGCGACCGGTCGGGGCGTACGCCAGGTCACCTCGGACGGCAACGTGGCCGTCTCGGTGCGGCAGGACTCCCCGCTCAAGGCCACGCTGCGCAGTGCCCGGGTCCGGCCCGCCGACCGCAGCGACCGGGACGTGGTCTGCGCCGCCTGAGCCTCGCGGCCGATGGTCGCGGTAGCGCCCGCCGCGTAGGGTTGATCGCGGACGTCCCCTCTCGCCGGTACGGATGCCGTGTTGGCGCCCGGCTGGGACGATGGAGCCACCATCGCCGGTAGCCGAGCCGGTTCCCCGGGGGTGGGGCAGGCGCAGCGACGTGATTGAGGGGATACCGCGGAGATGGCGAACCCGTTCGTCAAGGGGTGGAAGTACCTGATGGCGCTCTTCGGCGCCCGCATCGACGAGCACGCCGACCCGAAGGTGCAGCTCCAGCAGGCGATCGACGAGGCGCACCGGCAGCATCAGGCGCTCGTCCAGCAGGCCGCCGCCGTGATCGGCAACCAGCGGCAGTTGGAGATGAAGCTGTCCCGGCAGATGTCCGACGTCGAGCGGTTGCAGGCCAATGCCCGCCAGGCGCTGGTCCTGGCCGACCAGGCCCGGGCCAAGGGTGACGAGGTCGAGGCCGGGCGGTACGAGCAGTCCGCGCAGACCCTGGCCACCCAGCTGGTCAACGCCGAACAGTCCGCGGAGGACCTGAAGACCCTGCACGACCAGGCGCTGGCCGCGGCCGGGCAGGCCCGCCGGGCGGTGGAGAACAATTCCATGATCCTCCAGCAGAAGCTCGCCGAGCGCGCCAAGCTGCTCAGCCAGCTGGAGCAGGCCAAGATGCAGGAGAGCGTCGCCGCCTCGCTGGAGTCCATGTCGGCGCTCACCGCTCCGGGCAGCACCCCCACCCTCGACGAGGTACGCGACCGCATCGAACGCCGTTACGCCAACGCCATGGGCCGCGCCGAACTGGCCGGCAACTCGACCGAGGGCCGGATGTTGGAGATCCAGAAGGCGACGCTGGACACGGCCGGTTCCGCCCGGCTGGACCAGATCCGCGCCAGCATGGCCGGCGACCAGCTCGGCGCGGGCGCGGACCGGGATGCCGTCACCGACCAGCCGGCCACGGCCGACCCCGGGGTGGCCCGGCTCGACGAGATCCGCGCCAGCATGAGCCGTGAGCGTGGCACCGGCGACACCACGGCCGCCGGCTGAGTGGAAATCGCCGGCTGACGGAGATCGAGGAGGCGACGGTGGCAGCGGACGAGCGCACCCGGTATTTCCGCCGGCTGAGCAGACTGCGTGGCTCCGCCCGCCGGTGGAGCGTCCTGGCCGGCGGGCTCGGCGGCGCGACAGCGGTGCTGACCCCGTACGCCGGGCTCGGTCTCGCCGACGCGGCCTGGGCCGCCGCCGCGGGCGCGGCCACCGCCCTGGCCGCGTGGCGCTGGGTGGACCTGCGCGCCCTCGCCGCCCAACCCGCCCCGCCACCGTTGGACCCGGCCCAGGTGGCCGCCCGCAACCGGGCCCGCCTGGTGGCCGCCGTGGAACGTCTCCCCGCCGGTGCCGGCGTGCTGGCCGAGGTGCGTCGGGTCCGCTCCCGCACCGCGCTGCGCGGCACCGCCGCCGCCCAGCCGTGGGAGCGCCTGGACCGGGCCGCCGCGACCATGGCCGCCATGGCGGGCCGGCTGACCGGCCTCGCCGAACCGGCCGTCGCCGAAGCCTCCGCCGCCGAGCAGTCGCTACGCGAGCTGGCCAACCGGGTCGCCAGCGTGGAACGCGCGGTGCGCCTCGCCCCCGCCGACGCCAAGCCGCCGCTGGCCGAGGCGCACCAGGCGCTCACCGGGCAGTTGGAGACGGGCGTGGCGGCGTACGAGCGCCTGGTGGTCGCCGCCGCCGGCTACCTGGCCGAGGAGTACCGCCCCGAGACCGAACACCCCGCCGCCGCCCGCCTCACCGAAGCGACGGACCTCCTCCACGGCTTCGCCTCAGCCCTGTCGGAGCTACGCACGGTCTCCCGCCCCGCCCCGTTAGGTTGATCAAGAGGTTTTCGTCAGGGTCCGGCCACGTCTACGACCCGAACCTCTTGGTCAACAGCAACCGGCTGTTCTGGCGAGCCCGCCGGTCAGGCCGGGGTGGTGATCGGGATGGGGCCGGTGTACGGGGAGGCGCCGACGACGTTGAACGAGCGCACCCGGTAGTGGTAGGTGACCCCCCGGGCCAGGCCGGTGTTGGTGAAGCCGCGGCCGGTGACCGTGAACGTGGCCAGTTCCCGGGTGAACGCCGGATCCAGGGCCCGCTCCACGGTGAAGCCGGCGCCCTGGCCGGGGGGCGTGCTGGCGGACCAGCCCAGGACCACGGTGGCGGTGTCCGGGCCGGGGGCGGTGGTGGCCACGCTGACCGAGGTCGGTGTGCCGGGCGTGGGTGGGGTGGTCACCGTCGCCACGGTGGACCAGGGTGAGGCGGCGCCCAGGTAGGTGGTGCGTACCCGGTAGTAGTAGGTGGTGTCGGGCGCGACCGCCGGGTCCAGGTGGTTGTCCCCGACGCTGATCGCGGTGGTGCCCGGCCCGCTGGTGAATGTCGGGTTCGTCGCCCGCTGCACGTCGATGCCGGTGGCGAACGAGTGGTTGGCCCAGCGCAGCGCGACCCGCAGCGGTGCGGCGGGGGGAATTGTCGCTGTCAGCTTGGCCGGCGCGGTGAGCTGCACCGATGCGGGGACGCTGTTCGACCAGGTGGAGCAGCTCGCCGCGTTCTCGGCGCGGATGCGGTAGTGGTAGGTGACGCCGGGAGTGACGGTGGCGTCCGTGTAGCGGGTCGCGGTGGCCGCGACGGTGATGGTGGTCAACCCGTTCGTGAAGGTCGCGTCGGTGGCCCGTTGCAACAGGTGGCTGGTGGCCGGTGGCCGGCTGCCGTTGCCGGTCCAGGCGAGGGTGATCGCTGGCAGCGCGGTCGCCGAGCCGGGGGCCGGTGCAGCGGTGAGCCCGGTGGGTGCCCGAGGCGAGACCCGGACCACCAGCGGCCGGCTCATGCCCTGGTCCCGGTGACCTGCCGCCGCACTGCCCCAGCGGTACTCCCAGCCCAGGTTGACGAGTTGGTTGACCACCGCGGCGGGTCGCCCGTCGACGGGGCTGATCGGAGTGGAGTCGAGCCGGGTACCGGCCGGCCGGGTCGGGTCGAGCAGCCGTACGCTGTCGCCGATCTTGAATGGTAGGGCCGGTGCCTCGGGACGCAGCGCGAGCAACACGTCCTCACCGGGGTCGACGCGTACCACCTGCTTCCAGCCGAGTTCGCCGGGGTGCGGCGGCCGGATCGTGCCGTCCCGACCGACCCGGCCGACCACCTGAACGTCCAGGCCGTCGAACCGCACCGGATGGCTCTGCCGCCCGGAGCCGCGTACCCGCCAGAGCTGGCTGCCGTCGCCCGGTGTGCCGACCGACAGGGCCGGGTCGCTGGCGTGCACCACCTCGGTCGCCGGTTCGGTGGGACCGAGCGGCAGGGTGGCCTCGCCGCGCGGTCCGCCGTGTGGGTGTGCCACCCCGAGCCGGCCGGTGAGCCGCCCGTACTCGGGCTCGAAGACCTGTCGGACGGACTTGAGGTTCAGCGGCAGGCTGACCGGTGCGCCGCCGGGCGGGGTGAACTCGACGGTGGTGACGTGCACCGGGATCCGGGTCGGGGCGCTGCTGGTGCCGAAGCAGGGATCGTAGGCCGGCTGCGGCACGACCGGGGGCCGCTGGCTGGCCGCGTACGTGGCGGACAGGCGGTCCCGCAGTCGGTCGAGGTCGTACGGCGTGGCCGGGGTGCCCGTCACCCGTAGCTGCATCAGGGTGCGGGTGTTCGGCCCGTACCCGGGCACGGTCGGCGGTGCGCCGCCCTCGGCGGTGCGGTCGGGGCCACCGGTGTGGTGGTCGTATCGGGGGTCGAAGCAGGGCAGCGGAGCGGGACAGTCGTTGTAGAGGATCAGGGTGGTGCCGGGGTCGACGGTGGCGAGATCCACCAGCACGTCGGCCCGCTCGCCGGGGGCGAGCAGCAACGCGTGGCCGTCGACGTTGAGCACGGTCGGGTCGCGTCGGTCGTAGCGGAAGCCGATCGGGCGGTTCGGCACCACCACGGGTGCCGGCAGCAGGCCGCACTCGTTGCCGATCCGGATCATCTGCGGGCCGGCCGCCGTCGGGTCCGGCACGCCGCCGGGCCGCCCGTCGGTGGGCCAGTCCGTCGGCCGGCCGGGGGCCCGTACCGCGTCGACCATCGGCACCTCGCCGGCGTCGGGGTCGGCCAAGGTGCCCTCCGGCGTCCACATCGGCACGTCCGAGGCGGCCCGGTACAGCTGAAGGTTGAGCCAGCGGTCGGTGCAGGCGTTGAGGATGCGCCACCGGTGGACCTTCGGCTGCACCTCCAGATAGGGGTACGCGGCGCCGTTGACCAGGACCGTGTCGCCGTACGCGGCGGGCACGGCGCTGGGGTGCGGCACAGCGGGCGCTTCCGGCGGCTCGTCCGGGTCGGTGACCGGATCGTGGTGGGGGTTGGGCACCGCGGCGGCGGAGGCGTCGGGATCCGCGGCGGCGGTACGCGACCAGGGCCCGTAGTCCCACCGGCCGGTCGGGTTGATGCCGTCGCGACGGTACGGGTTCTGGCGGGACTGGTAGACGTGCGGGTGCCACAGGGAGCCCCGGGCACCCCACCGGTCCCGGTTCCAGGTCGGGTCCTGCGCGGCGAGCTGGGCGTCGTCCGGCACGAACGTCTTGTCCTCGAAGACCAGGGGCAACTGCTCGGCCGGCAGCGTCCCGTCGTCGATCAACCGCTCCTGCGCATCGTCGGTGAGCAGGTAGAGCGCCAACTGGCCGGAGTAGACGGTCAGCCGGGACAGCCCGACGGTGTTGTCATGGAACCAGAGCAGCCGCCCACTCTGGTCGTTCGGGTAGTAGAGGGTGGTGGCACCCTGCCCCGGGTGGGTCATGTCCGGCACGTGGGTCAGGGCGGCACCGGTGGGATAGGGGGTGATCTCGCCCGCTGGGGTGATCCACTGCCACGGGCTGCCGGCGCTGATCCAGCCGGTGAGCGCCCCGCAGAGATGCAGCACCGCCCGGTTCTGCGGGTAGGGCGCCGGCCCGTCGAGGGGTCCCGGGCCGGCGCCGGGCACCGTCGGGTCGACCGGCAGGAAGAGGTCGCCGGTCGGCAGCTGGTTGATGAACTTGACGCGTACCGGCCGGCCGCGTCGGGCGAGCACGACCGGACCGAGATGCCAGGGTCGTCGGGGCGGGGTGACCGTGTTGTGCCCGTCCGGGTTGGTGCCCAGGTTGAGCTGGCGGTAGCCGCGCAGCCGGGTCGCCGGCAGGTCCCGGTGCAGCCGCTGGGTGTACTCCTGCAACCCGATCTCGTAGTAGTCGCAACCGGGATAGGTGATCGTGTCGGGCACGGCGACCGGCAGGTGGGCGCCGAGCGGAGTACGCCCCAACTCGCCCAGGCCGGGCAGCGGGTCGATGAACTTACGCAACCCGGTGCCGGCCACCACCTGCCCGTCCTCCTCGTGGATGGGCAGCGGACTGGAGGCGTGATTGGGCACCGGACCGAAGCAGCGGGGTACGGCCGCCGGGTCCAGACTCGCCGGCCCCGGGCGTGGCGGCCTGGACGGTGCCGGCTGCGTCGGCTCGGGCGTCGCCGGTGTCCGCGTCGGTGCGCCCGGGGAGGTGCCGCCGGGACTGGTTCCGTCGGTGTCAGGACGGGTGTGTGTGCCGTTCTCCGTGTCCGGGGCGGTTCGGGTGCTGGGGACGGTGCCCGGTTCGCCCGGCTGGTCGGTGCGGGCGGCGCGGTCCAGCCAGGTCGACCGGAGTCTGCGGAACACGGCCATGGCTCTCCCGGTGATCGGGGCGCGGCGGTCACCACCCCGACGTGGCGGCGCGGACGCGCGTGCTGACATTCCGTGAGCCCTCAACCGCAGCATGCGACGCGCGGTGGCCGGTTAGGAAGTCCCCTTTCGTGCCAATCTGCCGAGCTGCCGGCGTGTCGCCGCCGCCACTCCGCGCCGGTCGCGTGGCTGGCCGTCCACCGGCTCCGACCTGCCCAGACCGTCGCGTGGAAGATGCACGGCAGTGCCCCGTCCGCCGGGGTGGAAGATGCGGGCTCAGGCCGGGTCGCCGGGCTGGCAGGTGGGGCACCAGTAGGTGACCCGGTCGCCCAGTTCCTCCTTGCGGATGGCGGTGCCGCAGCGCCGGCACGGCTGCGCCCGTCGCCCGTACACGTAGCTGGTCCGGCCACGCCCCAGCGCGCCGGTGGTGCTCTGCGTCCAGCGGCCCCGGTTCGCGGCCAGCAACTTCTGCGCCAGCGTCACCAGGCCGGTGAGGTCGGGCACCTCCCGCACGGGGGTGCGGGGGTGCACGCCGCGGAGGAACAGCACCTCGCACTTGTAGAGGTTGCCGACGCCGGCCAGGATGCGCTGGTCGAGCAGGGCCACGCCGACCGGGGTGTCCGGGTGGGCGGCGAGCCGACGGACGGCCTCGGCCGGATCCCAGTCACCGCCGAGCAGGTCGGGGCCCAGGTGACCGACAAGGCGCTCCTCGTCGGCGGTGGGCACCAGCGCCACCTCGTGCAGGTGGTAACCGACGGCGGTCGCGACCGGGGTGCGTAGCACCACCCGGATCAGGTGCGCCGGTCGGGCGGTCCACCGCTCCCCGGGGGCGTACGCCCGCCAGGTGCCGTCCATCCGCAGATGCGAGTGCAGCGTCCAGCGCGATTCACCGGTGTCGGCGGGGGCGTCCAGCCGGAGCAGCAGATGTTTGCCCCGGCTCGCGCTGTCGCGTACCGACCAGCCGGTGAGGTCGGTGGTGGCGAGCGAGGGCACCCGGAAATCGCTGCCGGTCAGCCGGGCACCGCCCAGCGCGCGTTCCAGGACGCGGGCGGTGTTCCAGACGGTGTCACCTTCGGGCACGGCTCCATTCTCCCTCACCCGAGCGCAATTCACATGTATCGCTATTTGTATGGCGCTTCTGTTCGATCTACGGATATAGGCACTATCGGGGAGTTCTGAGGAGAATGCCGATGAATCATCCCCGCAGTTCCGTCCTGGCCGTCGTCCTGGCCACCGTCCTCGCCGTCACCCTCCATCCCCACTCCGCCTCCTCGGCCGGTCGCGCCGACCGGTGGGCCGCAGACCTGTCGATCGTCGATGCCGACGACGTCAACGTGCGACACACCCGTGCTGGGCTGCGACTGGCCGACGCCCGGCCACCCGGGGTGCCGGCCCGGCGCAGCGCGGTGGCCGAGGGCATGCTGGTGGCCGCACCGCGTACCCTCAGTCGCCCGGCCACCCGGATCCGCGCCCAGGTCACCGCCGCCAGCCGGCCCGGTGCCACCGCGGTCGTCCAGGTCCGCGGTTGGCGGACGGCAGGCTGGACCGAGTGGCGCGACGCCGCGCCGGCTGCCGTCTTCGACCGGCCGGTCCGGCGGGTACAGGCCCGGGTGGTGCTGACCGGCAGTCCCTCCGGCGCCAGCACCGAGGTCCGCGCCGTCCGGCTCACCGCCGACACCGTCGCCGCGGTCACCGCCGCCACCCCCGGCCTGACCTACCGGGTGTACGCGACCCGGATCGGACTGGTCGGCGAGTTGACCGCCAACGGGCACACGGTCCGCGCCCGGGACCATTTCGTCGCGTTGCCCTCCCGCCGGGGGCTGTCTCCGCGCAACACCGGCGACTACACCGTGCGGGTCTGCACCATCACCGGCAGCCGCTGCGAGTACGCCCCGGTCTGGGACGTCGGGCCGTGGAACACCCGCGACGACTACTGGAACCTCAGCGCCGTGCGGGAGAACTGGAAGGCGCTGCCGCAGGGGAGGCCACAGGCGCAGGCCGCCTACCAGAACGGCTACAACGGCGGGCGGGACCAGTTCGGTCGGGTGGTGCTCAACCCGGCCGGCATCGACCTCGCCGACGGGACGTTCTGGGACGGGTTGCAGCTGTCCACGAACGCCTGGGTCGACGTGGCGTACCTGTGGACCGGCACCGGTCCGCGAGGGGTGGTCGGCGACGGCCCGCTGACCGTGCGGTCCGGCCCCAGCACCAGCTACCAGTCCCGGGGCCTGGCTGCCCAGCACGCCAACGTGCCGATCCAGTGTTACGTCATCGGGCAGACGATCGCCGGTCCGTACCGGACGACAAGCCGGTGGAACCGCCTGGCCAGCGGTCAGTTCGTCAGCCATGCGTACATCTCGACGGTCTGGGGTGGGTCGGTGCCGCTCTGCTGAGACCGGCACCCAGAGCCGGGTCGGCGTCCTCCCCAGGCCGGCCCGGCTCGCCGCGTCAGCGGGTGCGCTGGGCTGCCCGTGCCGGCCGGTTCAGGGCAGCTCCTCCGGTCTCGGCGTGCGCACCAGCTCCTGGTACCGGGGGTGGCAGGCACCGTAGACGGCGAAGTTGAGGCGGGCGTGCGACAGGCTCAAGTCCCCGTTCGCCCCGCCGCGTACGACGTCCGCGTCGGCGTCGCCCTGACCGTCGTCTGTCCAGAAACAGACCGGGCAGGTGCCGCCGCCGGTCCGGTACGCGCAGCAGGGACAAGCGGCGGGAACCCAGCGATCATCCACCTTGACAGCTTTCCACAGTAGACGCTTCATCCGTGTTGTCCGGAAGCGTCCCCCACGACGCGGTAACCCCGGACCCGCAGCAGCGTACCCGGGGCCACCGCGAGCAGTTCGGCGGCGTGTCCACCGTTGACTGAGAGCGCGACCCGACCGGCGGAGTCGGCGTGCGCCACCAGGGCGCCAACCGGGGCGTCGCCGAACGTACGTCCGTGCACCACGTCCCGGTCCCACCTGCCAACACCCGTCGGGCCGTCCTCGGCGGCCGGGCCGTGCGTCGGCTCGCCGGTCGCCGGACCTACCCGCACCCGCGCCGGCAGCGGGTCCAGCAGCTCGGCCGGGGCGGCCAACTGGACGTTGCCGAAATGGTCCACCGTCACCACCTCGGCCACGAACCCGTCCGGCAGTCGGCGGACCAGCGGTTCGGGTAGCCGCACCAGCGTCGCCGGCTCGACCGGCGGGCCGGCCTCGGCCAGCGGGGCGCCGAGAGCCAGGCGGGCCGCGACCGGGGCGAAGACGTCCCGCCCGTGGAAGGTGGCCGACACCCGAGGCGCCAGCCAGCGCGGATTGGTCAGCTCCACCGCCTCGATCACCCCGCCGAGCGCCTCGGCGGCGTCCAGCAGCAGGCCGTTGTCGGGTCCCACCAGCAGGCCACCCGGGGTGCCCAGCGCGACACCCCGGCGGTTCGTACCGACCCCGGGGTCGACCACCGCCACGTGCACCCCGGGCGGCAGATGCGGCACGGTCTGGGCCAGCACCGCCGCGCCCCGCCGGATGTCACCCGGCGGCACCAGGTGGGTCACGTCGATGACCCGCAGCGCCGGCGCGAGCCGGGCGATCACCCCGTGGCAGACCGCCACGAAGCCGTCGACGAGGCCGTAGTCGGTGGTCAGCGAGAGGGCCTCGGCCGGTGGCCGGTACTCGCGGGCGGCACTGCTGGTCACGGCACCGGATCGTACGCCCGTATCCGCCGCCACACGTGCGGATGGCACCGGCCGGGGTTGTCATCCAGGTGCGGTGCGGAAGCCGTGACTCCGGCGTTTCCTGATGCCGGATTGCCGACAGCGTGGCTGACCGACCGGCCACTGCCGGTGGCGGTCCCGGTTGGACAGACTGCGGGGGTGAGTCACCGGATGCTGCCAACCGTCGTTCTGCTCATGGTCACCGTCGCCCTCGCCGGATGCGGTGCCGATCAGGACGCACCGCCCGCCGCCGCACCGACAGTCGGCAACCCATCGGCGGATCCGACGCCACCGGCCGGCCCGGACGCCGCAACTCCGTCGACCGGTACGGCGAGCCCGACCGCCCCGGGCAGTGCCGCGCCGCCGCCGTCGTCCCGACCGGCGACCACCGGGCCGAAGGCCGACGGCACCACCGAGCGGCGGCCGCCGAGCCCGCCGCCGGTGGAGCTACCACCGCGCCAGGCCGGCGAGCCGACCGGCCGGGAGGTCGTGGCCGCGTTCCGGGCGGCCGGGCTCAAGGCGGCGAACGTCCGGGACCGGTCTATCGACTGTGGACCGGACGGGTTGGGGTTGGGCTGCTCGGAGCTGGTCGTGACCGACAACGTGGCCGTCTACGTCTTCCCGGACGAGAGCAGCGCCGGTGACCTGGCCGAGCGGTGGAGCGGAGCCGCCTACCGCAACGGCACCGTGGTGCTCAACTACCTTGAGGCGCCGACCCCGCCCGCCGACCGCCCCCGCTACGAGAAGGTCCTCGACAAGCTCCGCTGAGGCCGGTCTAGGTACGCAGCCGGAGGCCGCGCGGGGTGGTGCGGAATCCGGCGGCGGTCAGTGCGTCGCGCAGCGGCGACGAGCGTACGGACTCGCCGTCGGCGCGTTCCACCGAGATCGGGCCCAGCGCGCCGGAATGAACGGCGTCGGCCAGGGCCTTGCCGGCCGCGCCCAGCGCATCGACATCGTCGGTGAAGGAGAGCAGCGTCCGCCCGCCCCGCTCCACGTAGAGCGCCAACTCGCCCTCGACCAGCACGACCAGCGCCCTGGCCTTGCGACCTGCCCGGTGCCCGGTGGTCGGCGGTGAGGTCGCGTCACCGGAATCGACGGCGCGCTCCGGCCAGGGCAGCGCCGCACCGTACGGGTTCGCGGGATCGGTGGCCGCCAACACCACCGTGGCCCCGACCCGCCGGCCACCGTCGAGCGGGTCGGCGCCGGCACGGATCCGGTCCACCGCGCCGGGCACCGCGAACTGCGCCGCGCCCAGCCCGTCGACGAAGTAGCCCCGCCGGGCCGCGCCGCGCTCCTCCAGCGCGGACAGCACCGGGTAGACGGCGGCGAAACCCCCCGCCACCTGCTCGGCCACGACCGCGCCCCGGGTCAGCACGCCGTGCCGTTCCAGCAGGACGTCGGCGAGCGCGGCGGCGCGGCGGGTCGGGTCGGTGTCCCGCTCCGGCAACCGCGACCAGCGCCCGGCCACCGTGGGCGGCCCACCACGACTGGGCAGTGCCACCCGTCCCGGGCGGCGGTAACGCCCACGGGCCGCGGTCGGGCGGGCGCGGTGCGCGCCGCCGGCGCCCAGCACCGCCCGCATTGGCGCCAGGGTGTCGTTGGTGAGGTGACCGGCCCAGACTAGGTCCCAGATGACCGCGGTCAGCTCGGCGTCGTCAGTGGCGCCGACCCGATCGGCCAGGGGCCGGAAGAACAGCGCCTGCCCGTCGTCGAGGGCGTCCAGCACCGCGTCGTGCAGAGGCGTACGGGCGAGGGTGTCATCCGGCGGCGGGAGCAGCAGCGGAGCCGAGTCGGCGTACGCCAGGCTGACCCAGCCGTCCCCACCGGAGATCGACCCTGCGCCGGCCCACAGCACCTCGCCACTGGCGCACAGCTCGTCGAGCTGGGCGGGGGAGTAGTCGGCGACCCGGGCGGGCAGTACCAGCCGTTCCAGCGCCGACGCGGGCACCGAGGCACCTTGCAACTGCTCGATCGTCGCGGCCACCGCCTCGACCCCGCGAGCCGACGAGCCCACCTGCTGCCAGCGGGGCAGGAAGGTGGCCAGGGCCTGCGGTGGTACCGGCTCGATCTCGCGGCGTAGCGCGGCGAGGGAACGGCGGCGCAGCAGGCGCAGCACCTCGGCGTCGCACCACTGGGTGCCGGCCGTGTCCGGGGTGAACTCGCCGGAGACCACCCGGCCGGTGGCGGCCAACCGGCGCAGTGTCTGCTCGACCACGAAGACCCCGAGCCCGAAGCGGGCCGCGCAGCCGGCGGCGGTGAACGGGGTGTGGGTGCGAGCGTACCGGGCCACCAGGTCGCCGAGCGGGTCGGCGACCGGTTCGAGGTACGCCTCGGCGATACCGACCGGTAGGGCGACGCCGAGAGCGTCCCGGAGCCGGCCGGCATCCTCGACGCCGACCCAGCGTTCCTGCCCGGCGATGCGCACCCGCAGCACCCGCCGCGCGGCGGCCAGCTCGGTCAGCCACGCCTCGGGTGCCCCGCGCTCGGCCAGCTCACCGGTGCTCAGATCGCCGAGCTGCCGCAGCAGCTCGACCACGTCCTCGGCGTCGCGGGTACGACGTTGAGCGGTGAGCCAGCGCAGTTGTCGTTCGGTCTCGGCGAGCACCGCCGGGTCGAGCAGCTCGCGCAGGTCGACCCGGCCGAGCAACTCACCGAGCAGGGCCGAGTCCAGGGTGAGGGCGGCGGCCCGGCGTTCCGCCAGCGGCGCGTCGCCCTCGTAGAGGAAGGCACCGACGTAGCCGAAGAGCAGCGAGCGGGCGAACGGGGACGGACGGGCGCTCTCCACCTCGACCAGGCGCACCCGGCGGCCGGCCAGGTCGCGCATGACCTCGGTCAGGGCGGGCAGATCGAAGACGTCCTGGAGGCACTCCCGTGCCGCCTCCAGGGTGACCGGGAAGTCGGCGTACTCGCGGGCCACGTCGAGCAGTTGGGCGGCGCGTTGCCGTTGCTGCCAGAGCGGCTGGCGGCGGCGCGGATCCCGGCGCGGCAGCAGCAGCGACCGGGCGGCGCACTCCCGGAACCGGGCGGCGAACAGCGCGGAAGTGCCGACCGACTCCTCGACCAGCTGGGCGATCTCCTCCGGATCGAAGGCCACCACGTCGGCGCCGGGCGGAGTGTCGGCGGTGTCCGGCAGCCGGACCACGATCCCGTCGTCGGCGGGCATCACCTGCGCGTCGACGCCGTAGCGCTCGGCCAGCCGGCGGCCGATGGCCAACGCCCAGGGTGCGTTGACCCGGGCGCCCAGGACGCTGTGCACGGCCAGCCGCCAGTCACCCAACTCGTCGCGGAAGCGCTCGACGACGACCGTCCGGTCGTCCGGCAGGGCCCGGGTCGCCGCCCGTTGCTCGTGCAGGTAGGTCAGGAGGTTTCCGGCGGCCCAGTCGTCCAACCCGGTGGCCCGCAGCGTGGCGGTGGCCTGCTCGGTGTCCTGCCGGAGCAGGGCACGCACCCGGGCGCCGATCGCCCGGCCCAGTTCCACCGGCCGGCCCGGCTGGTCGCCCTTCCAGAACGGCATCTTCGCCGCCTGCCCGGGGGCGGGGGAAACCAGCACCCGGTCCGGCGTGATCTCCTCGATCCGCCAGGACGAGGAACCGAGCAGGAAGACGTCGCCGACGCGGGACTCGTAGACCATCTCCTCGTCCAGTTCGCCGACCCGGGCGGCCCGTTCCGCCCCGGCCAGGAAGACGCCGAACAGGCCCCGGTCGGGAATGGTGCCGCCACTGGTCACCGCCAGCCGTTGCGCGCCCGGACGGCCGGTCAGCACGTCGGTGGCGCGATCCCACACCACCCGGGGGCGAAGCTCGGCGAAGGCGGTCGACGGGTAGCGGCCGGAGAGCATGTCCAGGACGGCGTGCAGCGCGGAGTCGGGCAGCTCGGCGAAGGGCGCGGCCCGACGGATGACGGCCGCCAGGTCGCCGACCCGCCACTCGTCCAGGGCGACCATCGCGACGACCTGTTGGGCGAGCACGTCCAGGGGATTGCGGGGATGGTGCAGCTCCTCGATGGCGGCCTCGCCCATCCGCTCGGCGACCACGGCACAGGAGAGCAGGTCTCCCCGGTGCTTGGGCAGGACCACCCCCCGCGACACCGCGCCGACCTGGTGCCCGGCCCGGCCGACCCGTTGCAGGCCGGCGGCCACGCTCGGCGGTGCCTCGATCTGCACGACCAGGTCGACCGCGCCCATGTCGATGCCGAGTTCGAGGCTGGAGGTGGCCACCACGGCCGGCAGCCGGCCCGCCTTGAGCGCCTCCTCGATCTGCCGGCGTTCCTCCCGGGAGACGCTGCCGTGGTGCGCCCGGGCGATCACCGGCGGGGCACCGGACACCGCGCCGGCCTGGGCCATCATCTCGGCCGGTGTCCGGCTGGCCGGACCGGTGGTGGGTGGTGTCGCGGCCGTCTCATCCGCGGCCAGCTCGTTGAGCCGGGCGCAGAGGCGTTCGGCGCTGCGTCGGGAGTTGGTGAAGACGATCGTCGAGCGGTGCGCCCTGATCAGGGCGAAGACCCGTTCCTCCACGGCCGGCCAGATGGACGCCGTGCGGGGGCCGGCGAGGTCGTCCTCCGGCGTCGGCTGCTCGTCGAGGCGGGTCATGTCCTCCACCGGCACCTGGACGCTGACCTCGATCGTCTTGGCGGTGGCCGGGGCCACCACCTCGACCGGGCGGGCGCCGCCGAGAAAGCGGGCACACTCGTCCAGCGGTCGGACGGTGGCGGAGAGCCCGATGCGCTGTGCCGGGGCGGGCAGCAACTCGTCGAGCCGCTCCAGGGAGAGGGCCAGGTGAGCGCCGCGTTTGGTGCCGGCGACCGCGTGCACCTCGTCGACAATCACCGTCTCCACGCCCCGCAGGGAGTCCCGTGCGGCGGAGGTGAGCAGCAGGAACAGCGACTCCGGCGTGGTGATCAGGATGTCCGGCGGGGTGCGGGCGAAGGCCCGCCGCTCGTCGGCGGGGGTGTCGCCGGTACGCATCCCGACGGTGATCTCCGGCGGGGGCAGGGCGAGCCGGGTGGCGGCCTGCCGGATGCCGGTGAGCGGGGCGCGGAGGTTGCGCTCGACGTCGACCGCGAGCGCCTTGAGCGGACTGACGTAGAGCACCCGGCAGCGCTGTCGAGGGTCGGCGGGGGTCGTCTCGCGGGACAGTCGGTCGAGTGACCACAGGAACGCGGCGAGGGTCTTGCCGGATCCGGTGGGCGCCACGACCAGGGCGTGCCGGCCGGCGGCCACCGCGTTCCAGGCACCGGCCTGCGCCGCCGTCGGCGCGGCGAACGCCGCATCGAACCATTCCCGGGTCGCCGGGCCGAACCGGGAGAGCACCTGCTCGCCCGGGGTCGTGCTGGAATCCGCCACGAACCAATCCTGCCCCCGGGCACCGACATTCGTCCGTCGCGAGCCGGGCGGCGAATCACCTGTTAAGGCGTTTGAGGTGACTTGCGCCAAGAATCCGTTAAGTCTCACTTAACTGCTTGCTCTTGCGGGGCAACATAAAGTAACTTCACTCGCGGTGTGGCGAGCGGCGGAGGGGGGTCGGATGGCCGTCGAGGAGCGGAGTTCAAGGCCCGGCACCGACATCCTGATCCGCAAGGTGGACAGCCACGTCACCGCCCTGCGCGCCGGGCTGCACGGCCCGGAACTCGAACTGGCCGAGCGGCTCGCCAGTTGCCTGCGCGAGCTGGTCGTCTCCACCGCGCAGGCCAGCGCCGCCGACCGAGCCCAGGTGCGGGCCGCCGTGCACTACTTCGTCCTGCGCCGCGAGAGCCGCGGCCGGTTGTTGTCCGTACGGTCCCTGGCCGCCGCGCAGCGACTGGTCAACCGGGCCGCGTCCCAACTGGGCCGGCCGGACCTGGTCGTCGAGGGCCGCCCGAGTCGCGGTGACAGCGCCGCGACGGACGTCGCCGCGCACAACTGATTCGGTCGTTACCGGTTTTCCGCCGCTTTGCCGGCGAAAGTGTGTTTACTTCGGGAAAACCACGCATCGCGCGCTGAACTGTCGTCTGATCGCTGCTAGACCCCCAACCCCCGTGGGGCGTCTCGGCCACCTCGACCGGGAGCGCGTGTGCTCGTACTGCTGATCCTGCACCTCGTGGCGGCCGTTGTGGCGCCGCTGCTGGTCCGCCGCTGGGGTCCGCGCGCCTGTTACCTGCTGGCCCTGGTGCCGGCGACCGCCTTCGGCTGGGCACTGGTACGCACACCCGACGTGGCCCACGGCGGTGCGGTGGTCGAGACGTACCCCTGGATTTCGGAACTGGGCCTGGACCTGGCGCTGCGGATGACCACCCTGTCCTGGCTGATGACCCTGCTGGTCGGTGGGGTCGGTGCGCTGGTGCTCGGCTACTGCGCCCGCTACCTTCCGCCCGACGCGCTCGGCAACTCGCGGTTCGCCGGCGTGCTGGTCGCCTTCGCCGGGGCGATGCTCGGGCTGGTCCTCGCCGACGATCTGCTGCTGCTCTACGTCTGCTGGGAGCTCACCACCGTCTTCTCGTACCTGCTGATCGGCCACAGCACGGAGCGGCGGTCGAGCCGCTGGGCAGCCGCCCAGGCGCTGACCGTGACCACCTTCGGCGGCCTCGCCATGCTTGTCGGGTTCCTCATGCTCGGTCACCACGCCGGCACCTACCGCTGGTCGGAGTTGGCCCAGCAGCCGCTGCCCGGCGGGGCGTACCTGGTCGTCGCGGTGCTGCTGATTTTGGTCGGTGCGCTGTCGAAGTCGGCGGTGCTGCCCTTCACCTCATGGCTGCCGGTGGCGATGGCCGCACCGACGCCGGTCAGCGCGTACCTGCACGCGGCGGCGATGGTGAAGGCCGGTGTCTACCTGCTCGGCCTGCTGACCCCGGTGCTCGCCGTGGTCGGCCCGTGGCGTCCGGTGGTGCTGATCGCCGGCCTGGCCACCATGCTTGTCGGTGGTTGGGCGGCGTTACGGCAGACCGACCTGAAGCTGCTGCTGGCACACGGCACGGTCAGCCAGCTCGGGCTGTTGACGGTGGTCGTCGGGGTGGGCACGGCGGACGCCGCGCTCGCCGGAGTCGCCATGCTGCTCGCTCACGCGCTGTTCAAGGCGGCGCTGTTCCTCGTGGTCGGCGTGATCGACCACGGTGCCGGGACCCGGGATCTGCGCGAGTTGTCGGGACTGCGGCGCACCGCGCCGGTGCTGACCGGGGTGGCCGTGCTCGCCGCCGCCTCGATGGCTGGACTGCCACCCCTGCTCGGCTTCGTCGCCAAGGAGGCCGTGTTCGCCGCCTTCGCCGACCGGCCGCTGGTCCTGGCGGTACTCGTGGTCGGCACCGTGCTCACCGTCGCGTACAGCATCAGGTTCGTCTGGGGCGCGTTCGCCGACCGACCCGGCGCCGCCGCCACCGACCTGGGACGGATCGAGCCGACGCTGCTGGCCCCACCGGCCCTGCTGGCCGTCGTCGGACTCGTCGCCGGCCCGGCCGCGGGAGCGCTGGATCACCTGCTCCGTCCGTACCCGGAACTCTTCGGCACCGTCGGGAAACACCTGGCCCTGTGGCACGGGCTCACCCCCGCGCTCGGGCTGTCCGCGCTGGCCCTGGCGGGTGGTACGGCGCTGTTCGCGCTGCGCGGTCCACTGGCACCGGCGCTGGCCCGGCTGCGTTGGCCGGTCACCGGCCAGCGGGGGTACGAGTTGATCACCCACCGCTTCGACCAGGCCGCGGTGGGCGTCACAAGCGTCACCCAGCGGGGGTCGCTGCCGCAGTACCTCGGTCTGATCCTGATCGTCCTGGCTGCGGTGCCGGGCGGGGCGGTGATCCTCATCCAACCCTGGGAGCAGCCACTGGATTTGTGGGCCACGCCCGCGCAACCGGTGGTGCTGCTGGTGGTCTGCGTCGCCGCTCTGCTCGCCGTGGGTGCCACCCGGCGGCTGACCGCGATGCTCCTGGTCGGCATGACCGGTTACGGCACCGCCATGTTGTTCGTGCTCTACGGCGCGCCCGACCTGGCGCTGACCCAGTTCCTCGTGGAGACCATGACCATCGCGATCTTCGTGCTGGTGCTGCGCCGACTGCCCGAGCGGTTCTCGATGCGGCCACTGCGGCGCAGTCGCTGGATCCGGCGGACGATCGGGGTGATCGTCGGTACGACCGTGGCCGCGCTGGCCGTCGGAGCCGCGGCGGCCCGGCAGGCCCGCTCCATCTCGGAGGACTTTCCGCACCTGGCGGTGGAGCAGGGGCACGGCCGCAACGTGGTCAACGTGACCCTGGTGGACATCCGTGCCTGGGACACCCTGGGGGAGATGGCGGTGCTGGTGGCCGCGGCCACCGGAGTGGCAAGTCTCATCTTCCACCAGTCGCGCACCGGGCCGCGTCCTCGTCGGCGGGAGGTCGCGGAGGACGAGGCACCCGCCGGACGGGCGGTCTGGCTGCGCGGCGGGGCCACGCTGCACGAGAGGCAGCGGTCGATCGTGTTGGAGGTGGTCACCCGCCTGATCTCGCACACCGCCGTGCTCTTCTCGCTCTATCTGCTCTTCTCCGGGCACAACGCGCCCGGTGGTGGCTTCGCCGGTGGGCTGGTGGCCAGCCTCGCGCTGACCATGCGGTACCTCGCCGGTGGCCGGTACGAACTGGTCGAGGCGGCGCCGATCGGTGCCGGCACGGTGCTCGGTGCCGGCCTGTTGCTCTCGGTCGGCAGCGGGGTGGTGTCCCTGATCGTCGGCGGCACCGTGCTGGAGAGCACCACCGTCGACCTCTGGCTGCCGTTGATCGGCCACTTCTACCTGGTCACCTCCCTCTTCTTCGACGTCGGTGTGTACCTGGTGGTGATCGGTCTGGCGCTGGACGTGCTACGCAGCCTCGGCGCCGAGGTGGACCGGCACATCGAGGCGGCCGGCGAGGCCGATGGCGGGCTGGCCGGCCGGCGAGGGGAGGCACGGTGAGGGCCACCGGAGCGAATTTGGTCTCCTTCGTCACGATCGGGGTACTCGTCGGCTGCGGCGTGACCCTGCTGCTGGAACGCAGCCTGAGCCGGGTTCTGCTCGGCGTCGTCCTGATCGGCAACGGCGTGAACCTGTTGATCGTCTTCGGCGGCCGATCCGGGGCGGCGCCGGTGGTCGGCGTCAGCGACGAGGCGGCGATGAGCGACGCTCTGCCCCAGGCCATGGTGCTCACCGCCATCGTGATCACCTTCGGCTTCACCGCCTTCCTGTTGGCGATCAGCTACCGCAGCTGGTACCTCAGCGGCGACGACGAGGTGCCCGACGACATCGAGGACCGGGAGATCGTCCGCCGGGCCGCCCAACGGGAGATGTCCGTCGCGGACCTCACCGGCGAGCCGCCGACGGCCGACCCCCAGCAGGTCGACGCGCCGGCCCCACACCGCGAGGAGGGCCCGGGATGATCCGGTACGCGTCGACCGGGCCGGCCCGGTGGCGGCGATGAGCACGCTCGTGCCGCTGCCGGTGGTGCTGCCGCTGCTGGGTGCCGCGCTGACCCTGCTGCTGGCGGGCCGGCCGCAGATCCAGCGAACGGTCAGCGTGGGTTGCCTGAGCATCAGCCTGTCGGTGGCGGTGGTGCTGCTGGTGCAGGCGTACCGCCAGGGGCCACTTGTGGTGCAGATCGGCGGCTGGCCGGCACCGGTGGGCATCGTGCTGGTCGCCGACCAGTTGGCCGCGCTGATGCTGGTGGTCTCCTCGGCGGTGACCCTCTGTGTGCTGCTGTACTCGATCGGGCAGGGCCAGGCGGAGACCGGGGAGAGATCCCCGGTGGCGATCTTCCACCCCACCTATCTGGTGCTGACCGCCGGCGTGTGCAACGCATTCCTCGCCGGCGACCTGTTCAACCTCTTCGTCGGCTTCGAGATGCTGCTCGCCGCCAGCTTCGTCCTGATCACCCTCAACGGCACCGGTCCGCGCATCCGCACCGGTTCCACCTACGTCATGGTCAACATCCTGGCGTCGATGATCTTCCTGATCTCGGTGGGCCTGGTCTACGCGGCCACCGGCACCCTCAACCTGGCCCAGCTCACCGCGCGGCTGGACGCGCTACCGGACGGCGTACGCCTGAGCCTGCAACTGATGCTCTTGGTGGCCTTCGGCATCAAGGCGGCGGTCTTCCCGCTGTCGGCCTGGCTGCCGGACAGCTACCCCACGGCCCCGGCCCCGGTCACCGCGGTCTTCGCCGGCCTGCTGACCAAGGTGGGCGTGTACGCGATCATCCGGACCCAGACCCTGCTCTTTCCGGGGCAGCAGGCAGGGGAACTGCTGATGGTGGCGGCCGGGCTGACCATGCTGGTCGGCATCCTCGGCGCGGTGGCCCAGTCGGACATCAAGCGGCTGCTGTCGTTCACGCTGGTCAGCCACATCGGCTACATGATCTTCGGAGTGGGCCTGAGCACGGTCGCCGGGCTGGTCGGTGCCATCTTCTACGTGGTTCACCACATCACCATCCAGACCACCCTGTTCCTGATCTCCGGGTTGGTCGAGCAACGGGCCGGCAGCACCGACCTGCGCCGCCTCGGCGGGTTGGCCCGGTTGGCACCCATGGTCGGCGTGCTCTTCTTCGTCTCCGCGATGAACCTGGCCGGCATTCCACCGTTCTCGGGTTTTCTGGGCAAGCTCGGCCTGCTCCAGGCCGGTGTCGCGGTGGGCGGGCCGCTGCCCTGGACGCTGGTGGCCGTCGGCACCGTGACCAGCCTGCTCACCCTCTACGTGGCGAGTCGGGTGTGGAACATCGCCTTCTGGCGCTCACCCTGCGAAACGGTCGCGCCGACCGCCCCGCTGCCGGCGTTGATGGTTGGCGCCACGGTCGCCCTGGTGGCGCTCGGCGTGTCGTTGACCTTCGTGGCGGGGCCGTTGTTCGACTTCACCGGGCGGGCGGCGGCGGATCTGATCGAGCGCACCCCGTACGTGCGCGCTGTCCTGCCCGGCGGGGCGTCATGACCGCGCCCGGCGTCGAGCCGCCCGCACCGCCGGACCAGCGGACCCGGACGGGTCGGTGGCGTGACCAGCTGATCGCCTACGGCTGGCTGGTGCTGGCCTGGAACCTGTTCTGGGGGGAGTTCACCTGGGGCAACCTGCTGGGCGGGCTGCTGACCGCCGGCGTGGTGCTGCTGTTCTTCCCACTGCCCCCGGTGACCTTCCACGGCCGGCTCCGCCTGTGGGGTCTGGTGGTGTTCGGCGGCCGGTTCGTCGTCGAGCTGGTCCGGGCCAGCGTCCACGTCGCCCGGATCGCGGTGCAACCCGGCTACACGCCCCGTTCAGCCATCATCGGCGTACGGCTGCGGCTGCCCACCGACCTCAATCTGGCCCTCACCGCCGAAGTGCTCTCCCTGGTGCCCGGCACGTTGATCATCGAGGTGGACCGGGACGCCGGAATGCTCTACGTCCACGTGCTCGACGTACGCGGCCCCACCGCCCTCGCCGCCAGCCGCGACCAGGTCCGTGCCGTGGAACGGCGGATCGTCGCGACGATCGGCTCGAACGCCGAGCTGCGCCGGCTGCGCACCGGACCCGTTGACAAGGAGTTCCCGTGACCGTCTTCCTCGCCGTCGTCCTCACCACCCTGCTGTCGGTGACCGCCCTGCTGGCCCTCGTCCGCCTCTACCGGGGTCCGAGCCTGCTGGACCGGGTCGTCGCCGCCGACATGCTGCTCGCGACCATGGTCGGTGCCGTCGGCGCGGAGGCGGCAGTCAACCGGCACGCCACCACCCTGCCGGTGCTGGTGGTGCTCGCCCTACTCGGCTTCGTCGGATCGGTGTCGCTTGTCCGTTTCGCCGTCCGGGACCGGCCATGACACCCGGTGCCGTCGCGGACTGGCTGGCTGTCGTCAGCCTGACCGCCGGTGCGCTGCTGAGCCTGGCCGCCGCCATCGGAGTGCTGCGTTTCCCGGACACGCTGAGCCGCATGCACGCGGCCACCAAGCCGCAGGTGCTCGGCGTGCTGCTCCTGCTGCTGGGGGTGGGTCTCCGGCTGCGCAGTCCGGCCGACCTCGGCATGATCGTTCTCGTCGGCGTCTTTCAGCTGGCCACCGCTCCGGTCGCCGCGCAGATGATCGGTCGGGCCGCGTACCGGGCCGGGCGGGTCGACCGGAACCTGCTCGACGTCGACGAGCTGGCCGACCGGTGAACCAGCGCCCCACAGGTCGGCCCGGCGACGGAGGTCGTCCCGGGTGCCGCCCATCCTGGCCGGCAGAAACAGTAGGCACACCCACCCGGCCCGGGCCGTGACGCCGGTAGAATGACCACATGATCGACTCCTCTGCCCAGGAGGGCAGCAGTAGCCAGCCGGGTAGGCCCCGGCATCCCCACACACCGACGACCCCGGGAGCCCTGAACCTCCCGTGTTGATCCTCGTCGGTCTTCTCCTGATCGTTGTCTTGACCGTCGCGACGGGCTACTTCGTCGCGCAGGAGTTCGGCTACGTCGCGGTCGACCGCGGCAAGCTGAAGCAACTCGCCGCCGAGGGTGACCAGGCGTCCGCCCGGGCCCTGGAGGTCGCCGGACGGCTGTCGTTCATGCTCTCCGGCGCGCAGCTCGGCATCACCGTGACCGCCCTGCTGGTCGGCTACGTCGCCGAGCCGTACCTCGGTGCCGGCCTGGCCGAGCTGCTCGGCGTGGCCGGCGTCTCCACCGGCGTCAGCCTGCCGCTGTCGGTCGCGCTGGCCCTGGTCATCGCCACCGTGGTGCAGATGGTCGTGGGTGAGCTGGCCCCGAAGAACCTGGCCATCGCCCGCCCCGAACCGGTCGCCCGAGCGCTGGCCCGTTCCACCCTGGCCTACCTGGCCATCGCCGGCCCGCTGATCAAGCTCTTCGACAAGTCCGCGGTGCGGCTGCTACGGCGGGTCGGCATCGAGCCCATCGAGGAACTGCCCAGCGGCGCCACCCCGGAGGACCTGGAGCAGATCATCGCCGAGTCCCGGCTGGAGGGGCACCTCGACGCTGACATGTCGGAGCTGCTGGACCGAGGGCTCGACTTCCGGCAGTTGACGGCCGGTGAGGCCATGGTGCCCCGGGTGGACGTGCACACCGTGCGCGCGCACGAGCCGGTCAGCCGAGTGGTCGAACTGCTCGACACCGGCCGCTCCCGCTTCCCGGTGCGCGGCGCGGAGGGCGTCGACGACCTGGTTGGCGTGATCGGCATCGCCGACGTGCTCCAGGTGCCCGCGGCCGAGCGCGCCACCACCCCGGTCAGCGCGGTGGCCGTACCGCCGCTGCTGGTACCCGAGACGCTGCCGCTGCCCACCGTGCTGGACCGGCTCCGTTCCGGGCACCGCCAGCTCGCCTGCGTGGTCGACGAGTACGGCGGCTTCGCGGGCGTCATCACGCTGGAGGACATCGCCGAGGAACTGGTCGGCCCGATCCGCGACGAGGACGACCCGCCGGAGCGGGCCCCGGCGCGGCAGGATGACGGCTCGTGGGTGGTACCCGCCCGCTGGCGTATCGACGAGGTCGCCGACAGCACCGGCATCGCCCTGCCCGAAGGACCCGAGTACGACACGCTCTCCGGGCTGGTCATGCGGGAGCTGGGCCGGGTGCCCGAGGTCGGCGACCGGCTGGAGATCAGCCTGCCGGCCGACGGCGACAACGGGCAGGTGCCGCCACGCGCCCTGGTCGAGGTGCTGGAGGTGGACCGGCACGTGGCCGACTCGGTCCGCCTCCAGGTGATCGACGGGCACGCGGAGGTGACGGCATGAGCACCGGGTTCGCGCTGATCACCTCGGTGGTCCTGCTGGCCCTCAACGGTTTCTTCGTCGCCGCCGAGTTCGCCCTGGTGGCGAGCAAGCGGTACCGCCTGGAACAGGCGGCGGCCAGCGGCGGCCGGGCCGCCCGGGCCGCCCTCGACGGCGTACGCGAGCTGTCCCTGATGCTGGCCGGCGCACAGCTCGGCATCACCCTGTGCACGCTGGGCCTCGGTGCCCTGGCCGAGCCGGCGATCGAGCGGCTGCTCAGTCCGCTGCTGCACGCCGTCGGTCTGCCGTACGGCGCCAGCCACGTGATCGCGTTGATCTTCGCGCTGAGCCTGGTCACCTTCCTGCACCTGGTGGTCGGTGAGATGGCACCGAAGTCCTGGGCGATCACCCACCCGGAACGGTCCGCGTTGCTGTTGGCCCTGCCGTTCCGGGCCTTCGCCCGGGTGGCCCGTCCGGTGCTGTCGGTGCTCAACGCGGTGGCCAACGCCATGCTGCGGCTGGTGAAGGTCAACCCGCAGGACCAGCTGGCCCAGGTGCACGGCCCCGACGAGCTGCGGATGCTGCTCGAACAGTCCCGGGAACACGGGCTGCTCGGCGCCGCCCAGCACGAACTGCTGACCAGCATGCTGGAGTTGCAGGGCACGACGGTCGCCCAGGTGATGGAGCCGTTCGACCGGATGGTGACCGTGCGCCGGAACGATCCGGCGGGCCGCATCGAGCAGGTCAGTCGGGACAGCGGCCGGTCACGGCTGGCGGTGCTGGACGCCGCCGGTGACGTCTGCGGTCTGGTGCACGTACGGGAGGCGGTGCGGGCCACCGCCGGCCGGCCCGACGCCACCGCCGCCGACCTGATGAACGACGCCATCACGCTCCCCGACACCGCCACCGTGACCGAGGCGGTGGCCGTGATGCGGGCCCGCCAGTCGCAACTCGCCCTGGTCCGTAACGGTGGTGGTCCCACCCGGCCGGTCGGCTTCGTCGCTTTGGAGGACCTGCTGGAGGAGGTCATCGGGGAGTTCGACGACGAGACCGATCCGATCCCGCGCGCGGTACGCCGGCTCAGATAGGAGCCACAGGTGCGGCTGACGGGGGTGTCACCGGAATCGGGCGGAACCGGCCTGACGGTGCAGACCGCGCTGGCCAACCCGAGCACCCGCCCCGGCCTGCGCCTGCCGGGGCGGGTGAACCTCATCGCCGGTTCCGTCGACGTACCGGTCCTGCACGTCCGGCTCGGCCTGGTCAGCACGGTCGAGCCGGACGATCCGGAGGCTCCCCGCCGGCTGGTGCAGTTTCACCAGGCCCAGGTGGCCGGTGCCCTGGTGCTGCGGGCCGGGCGAGCCCGGTCGATCCCGTTCGAGTTCCCGATCCCGTGGGAGACACCGGTGACCACGTACGGCGGGGTGCCGTTGCTCAGCCTGCGGATGGGACTGCGTACCGAGGTGGCGATCGAGGCCACCCTGGACCAGGGCGCGATGGTGCCGGTCTTCGTTCACCCGCTGCCGACCCAGCAGCACATCCTGGCCGCCCTGGACACGCTCGGCTTCAGCGTCCGCCAGTCCGGCCTGCTCGACGGCCGGCTGCCCGGCGTGGAGCACGCCCTGCCGCTGCACCAGCGGTGGGGCTTCTGGGTCGGTCCGCTCTATGCCGGGCCGATCACCGAACTGGAGGTGATCTTCGTAGCGAACTCCGCCGGCCTGGAGGTGATCCTCTGGTGTGACCGGCGGCTGGCGCTGGCCGGGATCACCCACACCAGCATCAGTCGGTTCCGGATCTGGCACGTCGGCGCCGACCAGCGGGACTGGGTGAGCACCGTGGACGGCTGGCTGCGCGAGGCCATCAACCGGCACGCCGCCGCGGCGGCGCACGCCGACTGGTCGGCCACCATCTCCGAGTCGGCCCACGTCAGCCGCCCACCGGACCGGCCGCTGCCACCCGGACCGCCGTCCGGTGGCGACGCGGGCGGCGCCGGTGTCGGTGGCGGCGAGGGCGGTGGTGGCGGCGGAGGTGGCGGCACCTGAGGCCGTTCGCGCCACGACCTGACGCCGTTCGCGCCGGCACCGCAGCGGCTCGTCCGCCGGGAGGCTCCCGTGCGTCTCGTCAGCCCTGGGCGAGCTTGAGGCCGAAGCCGAGGAAGAGGGCGCCCACGGCGCTTGTCGCGCCGGCCGCCAACCGGCGGCGCCGGCTGAACTGGGCAGCCAGGAAGGTGCCCGCGAAGATCAGCGCGGTCAGGTAGAGCGCGCTGGTCACCTGGGCGATCAGACCGAGCAGCAGGAACGACAGCGCGGGCCAGGGGTACGTCGGGTCGACGAACTGGATGAAGAACGAGACGAAGAACAGGATCGCCTTCGGGTTGAGCAGACTGATCACCAGTGCCTTGCGGAACGGGCTGCGCGTCGCCGCCGGCGCTGCGGCGTCGATCAACCGCGGAGTGCCCGGGTCGTTGCGGTCCCGCCAGCGCCGCCACGCCCCACGCAGCATGGTCAACCCCACATAGCCCAGGTACGCGGCGCCCGCGTACTTGATCACGAGGAAGATCGGGGGGTACGCCTTGAGCAGCGAGGCCACTCCGGCGGCGGAGAGGAACATCAGGATCGCGTCACCGACCCAGACGCCGCTCGCCGCCTGGTAGCCGACGCCGACGCCGCGCCGCGCGGCGGTGGAGAGGACGAACAGCGAGTTGGGGCCGGGCAGCAGCACGATGGCCACGGTGCCCAGCACGTACGTCCAGATGTCGGTGATTCCCAGCACGTCCGACATCATCGGGCCGACGTGGGCCGGACACGAAGCCTTTCCCGCAGGCTGACCTGTGCTTTCGCCCACTCGTCGACGGTCATCGAATACTGCACGGTGTCCCGCCACGAGCCGTCGGGGCGCAACCGGTGCATCCGCAGCACCCCCTCCCGGGTCGCGCCGAGCCGCTCGATGGCGCGCTGCGAACGCTCGTTGCGAATGTCGGTGTGCCAGACCACCCGCACCGCACCCAGCTCGTCGAAGGCGCGGGTGAGCAGCAGCAGCTTCGCCTCGGTGTTGATCCCGGTGCGCCACCAAGGCCGGCCGAGCATGGTGTGCCCGATCGCCACCGACCGACGCTCCGGGTCGATCTCGTAGTACGAGGTGGTGCCGACCACCGCGCCGGTGACCGCGCAGCGCTGCGCCCAGGCGACCCGTTCCTGCCGGTGTTGCTCGGCCAGGGCGGCGGAGATCACCTCACGCAGCTGCTCCGGCCCGGTCGGCAGTGGCCGGCTGAGGTGCCGCCAGACCTCCGCGTCGGCGGTGGCGGCGTACAACTCGTCGGTGTGGGCCTCATCGAGTGGCTCCAGCAGCACGTGTGCGCCGCCCAGCACCGCCGGTTCGTGCCAGGGCGAGCGGTCCGGACGCAGGTACGCCGGCAGCGGTGCGGTGACCCCGACGTCCGGCTGCGGCAGGCCGGGGGTCAGCCGCAGCGGCACCACCCCGGCCCAGTGCGCCAGGTCGAGATCGGCCGGGTCGTCGCGTACCGCGCCGGTGCGGCTGCGCAGCGACACCTCCGCCAGCGGCAGCGCCAGCACGGCGGTCTCGGCCAGCTCCCGTCGGTTCGGCGGGCGACTGTCCGCCGCGCGGCCGGTGCCGACCTTCTCCACCAGAGCGGTCAGCACGTCGGACTTTTCGCCCGGGTCGGTGACCAGGTGGGCGGTGCCGTGCGCGACGACCGACCGGTAGTTGGCGCTGTGGTGGAACTGGGAGCGGCCGTAGACCAGTCCGTCGAGGAGGGTGACCGCGACGCAGACCGGCAGGCCGTCGGCGCGGGCGGCGAGCAGTGGCCGGCTGCCGGTGGATCCGTGCAGGTAGAGCGTGTCGCCGATGCGTACGTGCAGGGTGGGCAGCACGCGCGGCTCACCATCCACAGTGAACCCGAGCACGCAGTGGTACGCCTCGTCGAGCACGGCGTGGCTGGCGGTGCGGTCGTAGCTCATCCGCTCCCGGGAACGACTGGCGGTGGTGCGGGTGGTTGGCGAGTACATGCTTCCACCTTTGTTCTAGTACAATGCTGTGTTTGTGTCAGTACGCTATCAGGTGACGGGTGCGACGGCCGCCGAGATTTCGGCCAGTATCGAGTCCGGCATCCGCGACGCCGCCCTTGCTCCCGGTGACCCACTGCCACCGGTGCGCACTCTCGCCGCCGACCTGGCCGTCAGCCCGGCCACCGTCTCCCGCGCCTACGCCGAACTGCGTCGCCGTGGCCTCGTCGTCACCGCCGGCCGGCACGGCACCCGGGTACGCCCCCGACCACCGGTCGCCGCCCGCCGAGCCGCGCTGCGCCCACCACCCGCCCCCGGGCTGCGCGACCTGTCCCGAGGCGAACCCGACCAGCGACTGCTGCCGCCGCTGCGTCGGCATCTGGCTGCCCTCGCTGATACCGTCGGCGACCCGGTGGCCTATCCCGACCTCGGCGTACTGCCCGAGATGACCGAGGTGGCCGGGGCACGGCTGACCGCCGACGGGGTGCCGGCCCCCGGGCTGACCCTCACCGGCGGCGCCTTGGACGGCATCGAACGCCTGCTCGGCGCGCACCTGCGCCACGGCGACGCGGTAGCCGTGGAGGATCCCGGCTGGACCGGCCTGCTCGACCTGCTCGCCGCGCTCGGGCTACGACCGATCGGAATGCCCGTCGACGACGACGGGCCGATCGTCGCGGGAGTCGCCGCCGCCCTCGCCGCCGGAGCGCGAGCGCTCATCGTGACCAGCCGGGCCCAGAACCCCACCGGCGCGGCAGTCTCGGCCGACCGGGCCAGCGCCCTGCGTGCCCTGCTCGCCGGCCGGGCCGACCTGCTGTTGATCGAGGACGATCACGCCGCCGAGCTGGCCCGCGTACCGTTGCACCCGCTCGCCGGAGCGACCACCCACTGGGCCTTCCTCCGCTCGGTCAGCAAGCCCTTCGGCCCAGACCTGCGCCTGGCTGTGCTGGCCGGAGACGAGACCACTGTGGCGCGGGTGGCCGGCCGAGCCCGGGTCGGTACCGGCTGGGTCTCCACCGTCCTGCAACGCCTCGTGCTCTCGCTCTGGAAGGATCCGGAGGTGACCGCCCTGGTCGACCGGGCCGCTGCGAGCTACGAACGACGGCGCCACGCCCTGATCACCGCCCTCGCCCGCCGTGACCTGCCCGCCCACGGCCGCACCGGCATCAACGTCTGGGTGCCGGTGGACGACGAGACCAGCGCGCTGACCGCCCTGCGGGACGCCGGCTGGGCGGTCGCGCCGGGCGCGCTCTACCGGATCGCCGGCCCGCCGGGGCTGCGCATCACCGTCAGCCACCTGAACGAGGAGGAGATCCCCGCGCTCGCCGACGCGGTCGCCCGCGCAGCCCGCCCCACCCCCTCCCCGAACTTCACCGCCTGACCAGAACCCTGTCGCCCCCACCTGCCCCCACCCGCCCTGGCGGCGGTGACGCAGCAATTTCCCCGATGTTGCTGTGTCGGCGTGGTAATGAGCCAGCAACATCGGGGAAGTTGCTGGCCAGGTCGGGGTTCAGGGCAGCAACATCCCCGCAGTTGCTGATTCGACGCAGGTCTGCGGCAGGGCTTGGGTAGGGCGGCCCGGCTTGCGGCATCTCGGGTTGTCCCGGCCGGTGGATACGCCGAGTTGCGGCATCCCGGTCCTGCCCTCCGCGGGGCCCTGCCTCTCGGTGGGCCTGGCTCTTCGTGAGCCGGCCGCGCTGTCTCTCCCGCGCGGCTGCCGCGGGCTGCCGGGGCTGCCCCTTTCGCCGAACGGGTGCGGAAAGCGGCAGCAACCCGCGTTCCCGCTCGCGTGGGGCGCGTCACAGCGGGTAGAACAGTCGCCATGGCCGACACCGACACCGCGCCCGGCGCACAGCGGTTCATCCCGCCGCAGGCCGACACCCTCGACGACCTGCGGGCCGCCGCCACCGGCTGCCGAGGCTGCGAGCTGTACCGGGACGCCTCACAGACCGTCTTCGGCCGGGGCGACGCCACCGCCCGGGTGGTCTTCGTCGGCGAACAGCCCGGCGACATGGAGGACCAGAAGGGGCTGCCCTTCGTCGGCCCCGCCGGCCGGCTGCTGCGCAAGGCGGTCGACGACGCCAAGCTGGACCCGGCCCACATCTACCTCACCAACGCCGTGAAGCACTTCCGCTTCGAACTACGCGGTAAGCGGCGGATCCACCAGACCCCCGACCGGGTACACATCACCGCCTGCCGGCCCTGGCTGGTCGCCGAGTTCGCCCAGTTGACCCCCGAGGTGATCGTGGTGCTCGGGGCAACCGCCGCGAAAGCGCTGCTCGGCCCGACGTTCCGGGTCACCCGCCAGCGCGGCGAACTGCTGCCCTGGCCGGCCGCCGCCCAACATCCGGAGGACTTCCAACGGGTACCGGTGGACAGCGCCGGAGGGACCACCGACGCGCCCCCGGCCCAGCTGCTGGCCACCATCCACCCCTCCGCCGTGCTCCGGGCCGACAACCAGGACGTGGCGTACGACGGGCTGGTCGCCGACCTCACCGTCGCGGCTCGCGCCCTCGCCCGCTGATCCGCCCGCTCGCCCCCACCGCAGCGCCGGCACCGACCACGCGACGACGTCGCGGACGGTGCCACACTTGCCGCCATGCAGCAGCACCTCTACGAGCCCGACCACGACGAGTTCCGGGACCTGTGTCGGCGGTTCCTGGACCGCGAGGCCGTGCCGCACCACGACGGCTGGGAGGCCGACGGCATCGTCGACCGCGAGGTGTGGCGGAAGGCCGGTGCCGCCGGACTGCTCGGGATGGACGTCGACCCCGAGTACGGCGGCGGCGGACAGCGGGACTTCCGGTACAACGCCGTCCTGGTCGAGGAGATCGTCAACTCGGGCTGCTCCGGGCTCGGCTTCGGCCTGCACAACGACGTGGTCGCGCCGTACCTCACCGAACTGACCACCGAGGAGCAGCGCCAGCGCTGGCTGCCCCGGTTCTGCTCCGGCGATCTCGTCACCGCCATCGCGATGAGCGAACCCGGCGCCGGCTCCGACCTGGCCGGCGTCCGCACCACCGCCGTCCGCGACGGCGACAGCTACCTGCTCAACGGGCAGAAGACGTTCATCACCAACGGTGAACTGGCCGACCTGGTGATCGTGGTGGCCCGTACCGCCGACGAGGGCGCCCACGGCGTGAGCCTGATCGCGGTGGAGACCGGAACCGCCGGCTTCACCCGGGGCCGCCGACTGGCCAAGGTCGGGTTGAAGGCCAACGACACCGCCGAACTCTTCTTCGACGACTGTCGGGTGCCGGCCGCCAACCTCATCGGCACCGAGAACCACGGCTTCTACCACCTGATGGCCAACCTGCCCCGGGAACGGCTCAGCATCGCCGTCGCCGCGGTCGCCGCCGCGGAACGGCTGCTCGCCCTCACCCTGGACCACGCGCGTACCCGGGAGGCGTTCGGCCGGCCGATCGGGAAGTTCCAGCACAACCGGTTCCTCCTCGCCGAACTGGACACCGAGGTCACCATCGCGCGGACCTTCGTCAACCACTGCGTGGCCGAGTTCAACGCCGGCCGGCTGTCGGTGACCGACGCGGCCAAGGCCAAGTGGTGGACCACGGAGTTGCAGAACCGGGTGGCCGACCGGTGCGTGCAGCTGCACGGTGGCTACGGCTTCATGGCGGAGTACCCGGTGGCGCGGGCCTGGCTGGACAGCCGGGTGCAGACCATCTACGGCGGCACCACGGAGATCATGAAGGAGATCATCGGCCGCGGTCTGGGGCTGTGACGAGAACCGGGCTGCCGGCTGGCGGTCGGGTGCGAAAGGATGGTCACCCCTTACCAAGGAGCCTCCCGTTGGCCACTGACCTGACGACCACGCCGGCGCATCCGGACGTCGCGCCCATCCAGCGGCGCACCCTGCGGCTGCTCTTCACCACCCAGGTCGTCGGCGGCATCGGGGTGACCATCGGCATCTCCGTCGGCGCTCTGCTCGCCGCCGAGATCGCCGGCACCGCCGTGGCCGGCCTGGCGCAGAGCGCCGCCGTCGTCGGCGCCGCACTGCTCGCCGTGCCGGTCACCCGGATCATCACCGGGTACGGCCGCCGCCCCGGCCTGGCCGTCGCGTACGTGGTCGGGGCGCTGGGCGGGGCGCTTGTCGTGCTCGCCGCGGCAACCCGGTCGGTCCCGCTGCTCTTCCTCGGCATGCTCCTCTTCGGCGGCGGCTCCGCCGCCAACCTCCAGGCCCGCTACGCCGCGGTCGATCTCGCCGAACCGGACCGGCGTGCCCGGCAACTGTCGCTGATCGTCTGGGCCACCACCATCGGCGCGGTGGCCGCCCCGAACTTCGCCGCGCTCGCCGACCGCACCACAAGCGGCTGGGGGCTGCCGGCGCTGTCCGGCCCGTTCGCGTTCAGCGCCGTCGCGTTCGTGCTCGCCGCCGGCGTACTGCTGCTGTGGTTGCGGCCCGACCCGCTGCTCACCGCGCGCCGGCTCGCGGTGGCCCGGGCCGCCGCGTCCGAGCCGCCTCCGCCTGGTCCACCACCGGTCCCGGCCGAGCCGGCCCAGGCGGCGTCCGCGCTCGCCCCGGCCGGCCCGGTCCCGGCACCGGCAGCGCCGGCCCGGCGCGGCGTGGGCATGCGCGCCGCCTGGTCGGTGGTACGCGCCCGACCGGCCGCCCGGCTCGGCGTGTCCGCCGTGGCCGTAGGCCACCTGGTGATGGTGGCGGTGATGGCGATGACCCCGGTGCACCTGCGGGAGTACTACGCCGTCGACGAGGTGCTGCCGGTGGTCGGGCTGGTGCTGAGCCTGCACATCGCCGGCATGTACGCGCTGGCACCAGTGGTCGGCTGGCTCGCCGACCGGTTCGGTCGGCGCCCGGTCATCCTCGGCGGGATCGGCACGCTGCTGGCCGCCTGCGCGGTCGCCGGCACCGCCGGGCACCACACGCCCCGGCTCACCGTCGGGCTCATCCTGCTCGGGCTCGGCTGGTCGGCGACCATGGTGGCCGGTTCCACCCTGCTGTCGGAGTCGGTACCGGACGAGGTGCGGCCCAGCGCCCAGGGCCTGTCCGACCTGCTCATGGGGCTGGCCGGAGCGTCGGCCGGAGCACTGAGCGGGTTTGTCATGCAATTGGCGGGCTATCCGGTGCTGACCCTGCTCGCCGCGGTCGCGGTGGCACCCCTGCTGGCGCTAGCGTTGCGTCCGGTGCCGATGATTGCACCGGACAGGAAGGACTGATCACGTGCGGCTGACCGACTTCTGGGCGCGCCTGGCCGAGGCGTTCGGTCCGGCGTACGCGGCCAGCATCGCCAGCGACCAGGTGCTGTCGGAACTCGGCGGGCGAACCATCGAGCAGGCCCTCAAGGCCGGCGTGGAGACGCACGTGGTGTGGCGCGCCGTGGTCGCGGCCTATCCGGACCGGGTCCCCGTCCGGCTACGCTGAGCAGCCGATTCGTTACTTCCGCGTGTCTCTTGCCGAGTCGTACACCTGTTCGGCTATTGTCCACAGCGGGGTGCTCGTCCACAGGCCACGGCCAGTCGGCTGGTTTTCTGTCGGACCCAGCGCCTAGCGTGTCCCGCGTGACGCGAAGCTCAGGAAAGACGCCGGCGAAGGCAGGGGTGGCAACGATGGCGGCAGGTCCTGACCGGGAGAAGGCGCTCGACCTTGCTCTCGCTCAGATCGACAAGCAGTTCGGCAAGGGCTCGGTGATGCGGCTGGGGGAGCGACCGGTCATCCAGACCTCGGTCATTCCGACCGGTTCCATCGCGCTCGACGTGGCGCTCGGCGTGGGCGGTCTGCCCCGCGGCCGGGTCGTCGAGGTGTACGGCCCGGAGAGCAGCGGTAAGACCACGGTCGCCCTGCACGCGGTGGCCAACGCCCAGCGGGCCGGCGGTATCGCCGCCTTCATCGACGCCGAGCACGCGCTCGACCCGGAGTACGCCAGGGCCCTCGGTGTCGACACCGACGCCCTGCTGGTCTCCCAGCCGGACACCGGCGAGCAGGCGCTGGAGATCGCGGACATGCTGGTCCGCTCCGGCGCGATCGACATCATCGTGATCGACTCGGTGGCCGCGCTGGTGCCGCGCGCCGAGATCGAGGGCGAGATGGGCGACAGCCACGTCGGTCTCCAGGCCCGGCTGATGAGCCAGGCGCTGCGGAAGATCACCGGTGTGCTCAACAACACCGGCACCACCGCGATTTTCATCAACCAGCTCCGCGAGAAGATCGGGGTCATGTTCGGCTGCATGTCGTACTCGACCCGGGTCACTCTGGCCGACGGCACGCAGGAGAAGATCGGCAAGATCGTCAACCAGCGGATGGACGTCGAGGTCCTCTCCTACAACCCGGACACCGACCGGGTGGAGCCGAAGCGGATCACCAACTGGTTCAACAACGGTCCGGCGGAGCAGTTCCTCCAGTTCACCGTCGCCAAGTCGGGTGGCAACGGGCGGGCGCAGTTCGCCGCCACCGCCAACCACCTGGTACGCACTCCCGGCGGCTGGCGGGAGGCGGGCGAGTTGATCGCCGGCGACCGGGTGATGCTCGCCGAGTCACGCCGTCTCAGCGAGCAGCAGTGGCAGGTCTTGCTCGGCTCGCTGATGGGTGACGGTAACCTGTCGCCGAACCGCCAGGATCGCTCCGGTGTCCGCTTCCGCCTCGGCCACGGTGCACAGCAGGTCGACTACCTCGACTGGAAGGTCTCGCTGCTGGGCAACATCGGCCACTCCCGGCGTACCGACGCACGGGGCGCCGCTTTCGTGGACTTCACCCCGCTGCCGGAGTTGGACGAGCTGCGCCGTGCGGTCTACCTGGGTGACGGCAAGAAGCACCTCAGCTGGGACTACCTCAAGGCGCTGACTCCTCTGGCGCTCGCGGTGTGGTACATGGACGACGGCTGCTTCACCGTCCGCTCCAAGGGCCTGCAGGAGCGTACGGCCGGCGGTTCCGGCCGGATCGAGATCTGCGTCGAGGCGATGGCGGAGGGCAGCCGGGATCGTCTGGTGGAGCATCTGCGCGACGCGTACGGGATGGACGTGAAGCTGGTGTCCCGGGGGGCCCGACAGACGGCGTCGATCGTCTTCACCACGGAGTCGTCGGCGAAGTTCCAAGAGCTGGTTGCTCCCTACGTGCCGGCGGCGATGGAGGCCAAGCTGCTGCCGCGCTTCCGGGGCCAGTGCGCCGTCGAGCCGCAGTTCGTCGCGGCGGAGCTGATGCCGGTGCCGGCACGGGTCATCGATGTCCGGGTCAAGCCGAAGACCCGTTCGATGAACCGGTTCGACATCGAGGTTGAGGGCAACCACAACTACTTCGTCGACGGTGTCATGGTGCACAACAGCCCTGAGACCACCACCGGTGGTCGGGCGTTGAAGTTCTACGCCTCGGTCCGGCTCGACGTGCGGCGCATCGAGAGTCTGAAGGACGGCACCGACGTGGTCGGTAACCGCACCCGGGTCAAGGTCGTGAAGAACAAGGTCGCATCCCCGTTCAAGCAGGCCGAGTTCGACATCATGTACGGCAAGGGCATCTCCCGTGAGGGTTCGCTGATCGACGTCGGCGTCGAGCAGTCGATCATTCGCAAGTCCGGTGCCTGGTACACCTACGAGGGCGACCAGTTGGGCCAGGGCAAGGAGAAGGCCCGCGAGTTCCTCCGGGAGAACCCGGACGTGGCCGCCGAGATCGAGAAGAAGATCCTGGAGAAGCTCGGCGTCGGGGTCGGCGCGGGCGACGCCGCCGGTGGCCCGGAGCTGCCGCCGGTCGACTTCTGATCGACGATCCGTGGCAGGACGACGTGCCCGCTCGGGGCGGGGCTGGGATGCCAGTCCGCCCCGCGCGGGTGACGCCACACCACGACCCCGTCGAGGCCGCCGCGCCGCCGGCAACGCCTCCGACCCGGGTGACCCGTCGGCTCCGGACGTGTCGGCTCCAGGTTCCCCGGCCTCGGGCAGGGCTGGTTCCACCCGACGGGCCGGCGGTTCGGCACGCGGTGACGCGGCTGCCACGCCTCGCGACGAGGCCGAGGTGGCCCGGGAGATCTGCCTGCGGCAGCTCGCGGTGCGTCCGCGTACTCGTGCCGAGCTGGCCAGCGCGTTGGCGCGGCGGGGCATCTCCGAGGAGACCGCCAACCAGGTCCTCGACCGGTACGACGAGGTCGGCATCATCGACGACGCCGCGTTCGCCCGGGCCTGGGTGAGCAGCCGGCACGCCGGCCGTGGGCTGGCTCGCCGAGCACTCGCCAACGAGCTGCGTCAGCGCGGCGTGGACGGCGACACGGCCAGCGAGGCGCTGGACGAGCTGGACGAGACCACCGAGGCGGAGACCGCCCGCGCCCTGGTGGAGCGGAAACTGCGGACCGCCCGGGGCGAGCCGGACGCGGTGTTCCGGCGACTGGTCGGCATGCTGGCCCGCAAGGGGTACCCGGCCGGTGTCGCGATCCGGGCGGTGAAGGACGCGATCGCCGCGCAGAGCGCCGAGGCGGCCGAGTTCGCCGAGCAGATCGACGCCGACGCCCTCGCCGACGCCGAGGGCGAGATCGACCGCTGACCGCGCGTTCGCGCTGTCGTGCCGTCCACCAACTGTGATCCCGGCCTGGCCCGTCCCGGGGGCGCGGGCGATGCGTGTGGCGCGGCTGCGACGACCACCTTCGCGACGTGACCAGCCCTGATGAGTCAACTCGGCGTTGGTTGTTCGTCTTTTTTGCCCACTGGCGTCCGAGTGTTCATAGGCGGAGGGTGACGATTTAACTTCTCTCCGTCCGGGTGGTTTGATCATCCGTTCTTGACCGGAGCCCGGTTGAGACCTAGCCTCGCCATAAGGCTCACATTGCCCGACCAAGCGCAGGCTAAGCGCACAACATAGATCCCGTAACAGAACAGCATCACTTTGGCCGGCACCTTCGGCCGCGTACGTCAGCTCCGGACAGGCCGGTCCGGGCTCACGTGACAGTGCACCCGGCCCGCCGACGGCCGTCAGGGACGTCGGCGGAGGAAGCCAACCCACGGCCATGCGCTCCGGTCGGGCGTCCAGAGTCGCAGGAGCGTGCCCACCCGGCAGGCTGTTGCGGCGCGACGGTTCAGGGGAGGCGCGCCATGGCGAGGCGGCACAGGTTCACCGGAGTCCCGGTATGAGCGAGCGGAGCGGGCCGATCTTGAGGCTTCGTTCGGCGTTGCCCGCCAGGGGCACGCAGCGGAACGGAGCGCCGGCATGAGCGCGGGGGCGGGCGCTCCCGGTGCGGCGGAGTCCGGGGCCAGCGACGACGGTGAGCAGAGTTCCGGCCCACCTGCCGTCGCCCTCGGGGTCGGCGACCGGCCGGACGGAGCCGTTCGATGAGCGCCTTCGACGTCGTGATTCTCGTCGCCGTGCTGGTGTTGACCCTCGTGGTCCTCGGTGCGGTTCTGTTCGGCGTGCGCCTGATGCGGGGTTTCATGTCGCGTCCGGCGGCGGAGGATCCGGCGTACGTCGCGGAGAAGGACCGGCAGGAGCAGTCGCTGGCCGCGCTGCGCACGGCCGCCGACGAGGCGAACAGCACCATCGATGTGGCGAAGTCCGCGGCGGCGGCGGCCCGCGCCGAGGCGGCGGCGGCCAAGGCCGAGGCGAAGGCCGCCCGGGCGGAGGCACGTCGGGTGCTCGACGACGCCCGCGCCGAGGCGGACACGGTGCTGGAACGGGCGCACAAGCAGGCCGAGGCGGATGCCGAGCAGTTGCGCACGGCGGCCCGGCGCAGCGGTGAGCGGGAGGTGGCGGTGCTGGCCGCGACCACCCGGGAGCAGGCCGCCGAGGTGGAGCGGCGGGCGACCCGGATGGACGAGCGGGAGCGGCTGCACACCGAGGAGGTGGAGCGGCTCGCGGAACGGGAACGCCAGCTCACCGCGGCCAACGCCGCGCTGGCGGCCCGTGAGGCGGCGCTGGCCGAGCGGGAGGCCGAGCTGGCCGAGGTCGAGAACCAGCGGCGACGTGAGTTGGAGCGGGTAGCCGGGTTGACCGCCGACGCCGCGCGGGCCGAGTTGGTCGAGGCGATCGAGGGCCAGGCGAAGCGGGAGGCCGCGCTGCTGGTCCGGGACATCGAGTCCGACGCGAGGTCGACGGCCGAGCAGCGGGCCCGGCACATCGTGGTCGACGCCATCCAGCGGGTGGCCAGCGAGCAGACCGCCGAGAGTGTGGTCAGTGTGCTGCATCTGCCGGGCGACGAGATGAAGGGGCGGATCATCGGCCGGGAAGGCCGCAACATCCGGGCCTTCGAGTCGGTCACCGGGGTCAACCTGATCATCGACGACACTCCCGAGGCGGTGCTGCTGTCCTGCTTCGACCCGGTGCGCCGGGAGGTCGGTCGGTTGACGCTGGAGAAGCTGGTGCTGGACGGCCGGATCCACCCGCACCGCATCGAGGAGGTGCACGAGCTGGCCCGGCAGGAGGTGGACCAACTCTGCCACCGGGCCGCCGAGGACGCTCTGGTGGAGGTCGGCATCACCGAGATCCACCCGGAGCTGGTCACCCTGCTCGGTCGGTTGCGCTACCGCACGTCGTACGGGCAGAACGTGCTCAAGCACCTGGTGGAGACCGCGCACATCGCCGGGATCATGGCGGCCGAGCTGCGGTTGGACGTGCCGCTGATCAAGCGGTCGGCTTTCCTGCACGACATCGGCAAGGCGCTCACCCACGAGGTGGAGGGCAGCCATGCCCTCATCGGCGCGGACGTGGCCCGTAAGTACGGCGAGAGCGAGGACGTGGTGCACGCCATCGAGGCGCACCACAACGAGGTGCCGCCGCAGACCGTGGAGGCGGTGCTGACCCAGGCGTCCGACGCCTGCTCAGGCGGTCGGCCGGGAGCGCGGCGGGAGAGCCTGGAGGCGTACGTCAAGCGGCTGGAACGCATCGAGGAGATCGCGGCCGGCAAGGTCGGGGTGGAGAAGGTCTTCGCGATGCAGGCGGGCCGGGAGATCCGGGTGATGGTCAAGCCCGACGACGTCGACGACATCGGCGCGGCGGTGCTGGCCCGGGACGTGGCCAAGCAGGTCGAGGAGGAGTTGACCTATCCGGGGCAGATCCGGGTGACGGTGGTCCGCGAGTCCCGGGTCACCGAGATCGCCCGCTGAGGCGTCCGCTCGACCCCGCAGCGGGAGTCCCTTGCTGGCGGCGTTCAGTCCCAGGGCTCCACGGACGGCGATGCGGCGCGCGGCGAGGTAGCCGCGCGCCGCATCGAAGCGGTACCCGCTCAGCCCTGCGGCTCGGAGACGGTGGCGCCGCCCTCCGGGGTGGAGTCCGCCGCTCCGGCCGGCGCGGTCTGCTTCGGTACCCGGAAGGCCCGAACACCGCTGCGCCGGTCCAGCCAGCCGGCGAACCAGGTGAGCAGCGAGTTGATCACGATGTAGATGACGGCGGCGACGATGGCGCAGGCGATGATGTTGCCGTAGTTGGCGGAGAGGTCGTTGACGCCGCGCTGGAGCAGCTCCGGGTAGGCCACGATGTAGCCGAGCGCGGTGTCCTTGAGCAGCACCACCAGCTGGCTGACGATGATCGGCAGCATGGCGCGGGCCGCCTGGGGCAGCAGGATCATCCGCATCACCTGGTTCTTACGCATGCCGATCGCGTACGCCGCCTCGGACTGCCCGCCGGGCACGGCCCGGATTCCGGCCCGGAACGCCTCGGCCAGCACCGACCCGTTGTAGAGCGTCAGGCCGATCACCACGGCCCAGAAGGCGGTCACCGGACCCTTGATGAGGAACGGTACGCCGTAGAAGATGAAGAAGATCATCAGCAGCAGCGGGACGGCGCGGAAGAACTCCACCACCATGCCGGCCGGCACGCTGACCCACCAGCGGTCGGAAAGCCGGCCGAAGGCGAAGACGACGCCGAAGGCGAGCGACAGCACCATGCCGACCCCGGCCGCCTTCAGGGTCGCCCACAGGCCCGGCAGGATGAACTGGGTCCAGGTGGCCGACCGGGTGAACGGCTCCCACAGCCGGGGCTCCCACTGGTTGGCCTGGTCGAACTTCGTGTAGATCCAGTAGAGCAGCCCGAGCAGCACGACGCCGAAGACGACACTCAGCACCGCGTTGCGGATCCTGGCCCGGGGTCCCGGGTGGTCGTAGAGGACGCTGGTGCTCATCAGCGCTTCACCGCCAGACGGTTGGCCAACCAGCCGAAGAAGTAGCCGGTGGGAATCAGGAGCGCGGCGAACGTGCCGGCGAAGACCAGGAAGATCAAAATGACGGCGTTACCGTAGCTGTTGAGCAGGTCCTTCATGACGCTGGAGGCCTCGACGAGCCCGATGGTGCCGACGATTGTGGCGTTCTTGCAGAGCGCGATCAGGATGCTGCCGAAGGGCGCGATCACCGAGCGGGCGGCCTGCGGCAGCACCACGATCCGCAGCGTCTGCGCGAACGACAGCCCGATCGCCCGGGCCGCCTCGGCCTGGCCGGCCGGCACGGTGTTGATGCCCGAGCGCACCGCCTCGCAGACGAAGGCGGCGGTGTAGGTCGACAGGCCGATCACACCGAGCCAGTAGATGTTGACGTCGAGTTCCTGAGACAGGCTCAGCCCGAGGGTGGCGTACAGCCCGAAGTAGCAGAAGAAGACGACAAGGGTCAGCGGGGTGTTGCGGAAGATGTTGACCCAGGCCGCGCCGAAGCCGCGCAGCACGGGTACGGGGGAGACCCGCATCGCGGCCAGCAGCACGCCGACCACCAGCGCGCAGACCGCGGACGCGCCGGTCAGCTTGAGGATCCAGACGAAGCCCGACACGAACGCGTCGAAGTTCTGCGGATCGGTGAATACGTCCATGCTTCGGCTCCCGGGGCACGTTATGAGGGCCGGTGACAGGCCGGAGCCGGCACCCGCAAGGGGTGCCGGCTCCGGTACCGGTCAGACAGCGCCGCAGTGGGTCAGCTTGGTGGTGTCCAGCTCGGGCGCGGGGGTGCCGCTCTTGCCCAGGGTGGCGTCCCAGGCAGCCTTGTAGCTGCCGTCCTCGGCGGCGGCCTTGAGGATCTCGTTGACCTTCTCGCAGCCGTCGGTGTCGTCCTTCTTCAGACCGATGCCGTAGGGCTCGTCGGAGAAGGTGCTGCCGACCACCTTGAACTTGCCGGCGTACTGGTCCTGCGCGGCGTAGCCGGCGAGGATGATGTCGTCGGTGGTCACCGCGTCGACCTGGCCGTTCTCCAGCAGCGGCAGGCACTTCGAGTACGCGTCGAACTGCTGCAGCTTGGCATCCGGGTAGTTCTCGGTGATCCGCTTGGCCGGCGTCGAACCGGTTACCGAGCAGACCGTCTTACCCGCCAGCTGGTCCGGGCCGGTGAGGGTGGAGTCCGCCTTGACCAGCAGGTCCTGGCCGGCGATGTAGTACGGTCCGGCGAAGTTGACCTTCTGCTTGCGCTCGTCGTTGATGGTGTAGGTGGCCACCACGAGGTCGACGGTGCCCTGCTCGATGAAGGGCTCCCGGTTGGCCGACACGGTGGTCTTCCACTCGATGCCGCTCTCCTCGACGCCGAGGCCCTTCGCGATGATCTTCGCGATCTCGATGTCGAAGCCCTCGTACTGGCTACCGGTCTGCAGGCCCAGGCCCGGCTGGTCGGCCTTGACGCCGATGACCAGCTTGTTCTGGCTCTCGGCCTTGCCGACGATGCCACCGGCGCCCGTGCCGGAGCCGCCCTCGTCGCTGTCCCCGCCGCAGGCGGTCATCGCGACCGCGAGGCCGGCAACGGCGGCAACCGCCGCCATCCGCTTCATTCGCATACCTGATCTCCTTCTTCAACTGGAGCCGGCCGGGTCACGGCCCGCCCCACTACCGGACGCCTAGTGGGTGAGGATCTTGGAGAGGAAGTCCTTGGCGCGCTCGCTGCGCGGATTCGCGAAGAACTCCGTCGGAGCGGCATCCTCGACGAGCTTGCCGTCGGCCATGAAGATGACGCGGTTGGCCGCGTGCCGCGCGAAACCCATCTCGTGGGTGACCACGACCATGGTCATGCCGTCGCGGGCGAGCGAGGTCATCACGTCCAGCACCTCGCCGACCATCTCCGGGTCCAGCGCGCTGGTGGGCTCGTCGAAGAGCATCGCCTTGGGCTGCATGGCCAGCGCGCGGGCGATCGCGGCGCGCTGCTGCTGGCCGCCGGAGAGCTGGGCCGGGTACTTGTCGGCCTGGTTGGCGATGCCGACCCGGTCGAGCAGGGCCAGCCCTCGCTCCCGGGCCGCCGCCGGCTTCTCCTTGCGGACCTTGATCGGGCCGAGGGTGACGTTCTCCAGGATCGTCTTGTGCGCGAAGAGGTTGAACGACTGGAACACCATGCCGACCTCGCTGCGCAGCTTGGCCAGGGCCTTGCCCTCGGCCGGCAGCGCCTGCCCGTCGAAGGTGATGGTGCCGGAGTTGATCGGCTCAAGCCGGTTGATGGTGCGGCACAGGGTCGACTTGCCGGAACCGGAGGGGCCGATCACCACGACCACCTCGCCCCGCCCCACCGACAGCGAGACGTCGTCCAGTACGTGCAACGGCCCGAACCATTTGTTGACCGAGTCCAGCACGATGAGCGGTTCGCCCGTCGCCACGTCGTCTGTCCTCCTCGTCGCTGTCGGAAGTCGGTCGACCCCCGGTAGCGGCCACTGTAGGCGGGGTGAAGTGGCGGAACACAACTCAGATGGTCACGGAGCGGTAACACCCTGGATGATCCGACTCCGGCGTCCGAATTTGACCCGCCCGGCTGGCGTCCGGCCCGGGTGACGGAGATCATGAGGAGATGACCGAGCCCGTGCGGCTGACCCGGTACGCCCGTGGCGGCGGGTGCGCCTGCAAGATCCCGCCCGGTGAGCTGGAGGCGATGGTGGCCGGCCTCGGTCCGACCGCCGGCACCGCTGAGCTGCTGGTCGGGCTGGACCACGGTGACGACGCCGCGGTGGTCCGGCTGGACGAGCGCACCGGCCTGGTGACCACTGCGGACTTCTTCACGCCGGTGGTCGATGACGCGTACGACTGGGGTCGGATCGCCGCCACCAACGCCCTGTCCGACGTGTACGCGATGGGCGGCAGTCCGCTGGTCGCGCTCAACCTGCTCTGCTGGCCTCGCGAGGTGCTGCCGCTGGAACTGGCCCGGGAGGTGCTGCGCGGCGGCCTGGATGTGGCCCGTGCGGCCGGCTGTCATCTGGCCGGCGGGCACAGCGTCGACGACGACGGTCCGAAGTACGGCCTGGCCGTCACCGGGCTGGTCCGGCCGGAAGAGGTGATCACCCTGGACGCTGGGCGGGTCGGCCTGCCGTTGTCACTTACCAAGCCGCTCGGCGTCGGCGTGCTCAACACCCGCCACAAGAGCACCGGCGAGAGCTTCCCGGCGGCGGTGGCGGCGATGACCACGCTGAACCGGGACGCCGCGCGGGCGGCCGTGGCGGCCGGCGTGCGCTGCGGCACCGACGTGACCGGATTCGGTCTGCTCGGGCACGCCTCGAAGCTGGCCCGGGCGAGCCGGCTGACGGTGGCGATCGACACCGCCCGGGTGCCGTACCTGGCCGGTGCCCGAGAGGCGGTCCGGGACGGGTACGTCAGCGGTGGTTCCCGCCGCAACCTGGAGTGGGTGACCCCGTGGACGGACTTCGGCGCCGCCACCGAGGAGGATCGGCTGCTGCTGGCCGACGCGCAGACCTCGGGCGGGCTGCTGATCGCCGGGGAGATACCGGGCGCCCCGGTGATCGGTGAGCTGCTGCCCCCCGGGGAACACCGGGTCGTCCTGCGCTGAACGCAGGTTTCGGTACGCGTGCCGTTGCGTGGGAACGCGCACGATACCCGATAAACTGTCATCTTCCCGCTACCTGGAGCGATGATGCTCCGGGAAATTTGGGCCAGAATGGTCACAGACCGGTAACTTGCCCCCGGCTGGGGGCAAATGCCCCCCACCATCGTCGTATGGCCCGATCCGGAGGCCGGTGGGGACGAGCACAGCGAGGAGACGGCATGACCGAGCTGTGGAACTGGAGAATCGACCAGGTACGACCGGTGGAGGTCTACCCGGCGCTGGCCGACGCGCTCGGTCGGGTGGTGATGCCGCTGGCGGTGGCGGATCCGCTGCGGCTGCCGACGTACGCGGTGGTCTGCGACGTCTGGCAGGCGCCGGGGGAGTTCGCCACGATCGTGGACTGCTACGGCGTACCGGACGAGTTGCCTGAACTGCCCAGCGTCGCGGCGCTGGCCCGGCTGCTCGGCCGCAACTGCGTCCTGCGTGACGACACGCTCGACGACACCCGGCACCTGCTGGTGGCCCCGGACGGCAGCATCCGCCCGGTCCACTTCGACGTGCGGGAGACCGACGACGGCGAGGTGCTCAGCGACCGCCGGCTGTGCACCGAGGCGGATCCGCGCTGCCGGGGCTGGTCGCGCTGCCACCGCTCCCGCTGGGCGCCCGACTCGGTCAACCCCGCCCTGGCCGCCGCCTGAGGTCCTACGACGCCGTGGCGGGTCGGCTGCCGCAGTGCATCACGTTTGCGTCCGATTCCTCGGGCCCGGCTACGCTGTGCACGTCATGACTACCGCAGCGGCGGGCGGCCCGCGCACCTACCAGGTGCGCACCTACGGCTGCCAGATGAACGTGCACGACTCCGAGCGCATTTCCGGCCTGCTGGAGCAGGCGGGTTACGTCCGCGCGGGCGAGGCCGAGGACACCCCCGACGTGGTGGTGTTCAACACCTGCGCGGTCCGGGAGAACGCGGACAACCGGCTCTACGGCAACCTCGGTCACCTGCGTCCGGTCAAGAACCGGCACCCGGGGATGCAGATCGCCGTCGGTGGCTGCCTGGCCCAGAAGGACCGGGGCGACATCGTCCGCCGGGCACCGTGGGTGGACGTGGTCTTCGGTACCCACAACATCGGCTCGCTGCCGGTGCTGCTGGAGCGCGCCCGGCACAACGCCGCCGCCGAGGTGGAGATCCTCGAATCCCTCGACGTCTTCCCCTCGACGCTGCCGACCCGCCGCGAGTCGACGTACGCCGGCTGGGTGTCGATCTCGGTGGGCTGCAACAACACCTGCACCTTCTGCATCGTGCCGTCGCTGCGCGGCAAGGAGAAGGACCGCCGCCCCGGCGACATCCTCAGCGAGGTCCGGGCGCTTGTCGACGAGGGCGTGCTGGAGGTGACCCTGCTCGGGCAGAACGTCAACTCCTACGGCGTCGAGTTCGGCGACAGGTACGCCTTCGGCAAGCTGCTGCGGGCCTGCGGTGAGATCGACGGGTTGGAGCGGGTCCGCTTCACCAGCCCGCACCCGAAGGACTTCACCGACGACGTGATCGCGGCGATGGCCGAGACGCCGAACGTCTGCCCCTCGCTGCACATGCCGTTGCAGTCCGGCTCGGACGACGTGCTGCGCACGATGCGCCGGTCGTACCGGTCGGATAAGTACCTGGGGATCATCGAGAAGGTCCGCGCCGCCATGCCCGACGCGGCGATCACCACCGACATCATCGTCGGCTTCCCCGGTGAGACCGAGGCGGACTTCGAGCGCACCCTGGACGTGGTCCGCGAGGCGAGGTTCGCCTCCGCCTTCACCTTCCAGTACTCCAAGCGCCCCGGCACGCCGGCCGCGAGCATGGGCGGGCAGCTGCCCAAGCCTGTCGTGCAGGAGCGGTACGAGCGGCTGATCGCCTGCGTGGAGGAGATCACCTGGGCGGAGAACAAGAAGCTGGTCGGCGAGACCGTCGAGGTGCTGGTCGCCGTCGGTGAGGGCCGCAAGGACGAGCGGACCGGCCGGCTGTCGGGCCGGGCCCGTGACGGTCGCCTGGTGCACTTCGCGACGGGCGGGGCCGGCGAGCCGGGTGCCGCCGAAGCGATTCGGCCGGGCGACATCGTGCACACCACGATCACCTACGCCGCGCCGCACCACCTCAACGCCGACGGTGCGCCGCTGTCGCACCGGCGGACCCGCGCCGGTGACGCGGCCGAGGCGGGTCGTTCACCGCGTACCCCCGGGGTGCTGCTGGGGCTGCCCACGATCGGCGCGCCGGCCGCGACGCCCGCGCCGACGACGGGCTGCTCCGTCTCGCCCTGAGCTGGGTCGACGTTCCTCCAGGCTCAAGCACTCGCAGGCAGGCAGTCGTTCTCGCCTGGATCCCGCCGGTAGCTGCTGCGGTCGAACCCGCCACGGCCTCCACCTCACCATGCCGTCCTGATTCGACGGTGCTGATGCCTGCTTCGGTGTCAGATCTTGGTCGTTGTGGTCTGCCGAGTCGGTGCCGGCCGTATCGTGCTGGCCCGTGTGGAGGATCTTTTGACTCGCCCACGGTCGGCTGCCTCGGTTGCCCAGTGGGTGGAGGTGCACCGGCTGGCGGTGGCAGGCCGGGAGCCGGCGATCGCCCGGCATGTCGGGGATCGGGTGGGGAGGGCGTGGCTGCGCACGTCCCGGTTCGCCGATGTCGAGACCCTCGCGACCGCGACCCTGACCCTCGGCCCGGACGCCAGCGCCTTCTATCACCTGGGGCGGGCCCAAGCCGCCACCGGGCGATCCCGGCCTGCCCTGAAAAGCTACGACCAGGCCCTACGCCTCTACCGCGAGGCCGACGACCTCGGCGATGAAGCCGCCACCCTCAACAACATCGGTGCCGTGTACGACGGGCTCGGGGATCGGCAGCGGGCCCTCAGCTACTACCTGGGGGCACTGTCCATCCAGCGGGTGATCGGCCACCGCAAGGGCGAAGCTGCCACCCTCACCAACATCGGCACCGTGTACCGCGGGCTCGGGGACCGGCAGCAGGCCCTCACCTACTATCGGCAGGCCCTACCCATTCAGCAGGAGGTCGGCGACCGGGCCGGCGAGGCCATCACCCTCAACAACATCGGCCACGTGTACGACGGCCTTGGGATGCGCCAGCAGGCCCTCACCTACTTCCAGCAGGCCCTACCCATTCAGCAGGAGGTCGGCGACCGGGCCAGCGAAGCCGTCACCCTCACCAATATCGGTGCCGCCTACGACGGGCTCGGGGATCAGCAGCAGGCCCTCATCTACCTCCAACAGGCCCTATCTATCCATCGGAAGGTCGGTGAACGGGCCGGCGAAGCGGCCACCCTCAACAACATCGGCCACGCGTACGACCGGCTCGGGGATCGGCAGCAGGCCCTCACCTACTTCCAGCAGGCCCTACCTATCCAGCGGGAGGTCGGCGACCGGGCCGGCGAAGCCACCGCCCTCTACAACATCGGTGCTATCCGGTCCCAGGAGGGCGATCTCGCTGGTGCGGAGGCTGTGCTCATTGAAGTTCTTGAGGTCTTCCGCGCAATTGATGATCGCGCATCCGCCGCCACGGCGAGCTTCACCATGGCCAGCGTGCTATGGCAGATGCAGCGAGCGGACGATGCCATCGAGTTCCAGCGCCGCGCGGTGGCGCTGGCCGAGCAGACGAGTCATCCGGATCGGAATCTGATGCGAGAGTTGCTCGTGCACCTTGAGCGGACAAGGAAGGGATAGCCGGTGGGAACTGCCGTACTCGAGGTGTCGGGGTCGGACGCCACCCGGGTCAAGCTGCCCGATGTCAGCAGTGGCGAGCTGGAGATCGCGTTCCGGCAGGTTGAATCGCGGCAGGCTGAGGGCGGAAACCAGGATGGGTGAGCTGCCCACGTACGAGTTGACGGTTTTCGAGCAGACCTCCGACTATGCGGAGTTGCGCCTGTCGACCGGTGGAGGCCCACCGAAGACGCGTGGCCTGGACAGGGCGGCGGTCGACCGGCTGATCGAGATTGTGGAACGCGACTACAGCCAGCATGCGAGAGTGCAGGAGGAGTTCGGCGCGCCGGAGTTGCGTGGTCTCGGCGACAGCCTGGCCGCTTTCCTTGACGGCGACGAGCGGTGGCTGACCCCGGTTCTGGACCGTCCGCCCGGCATCACGCTGCGCATCACCGCCGCGGAACGGTTGCGGCATCTGCCCTGGGAACTGCTTGCCGTGGGCGGCTCGTATCTGACCGTCTCCACCAGCGCGCCGCTGCTACCGGTGCGGTCCATCGACACCAACGCGGCGCTCAACGGTCAGGTCGAGCCCGCGAATCGGCCGTTGCGGGTGCTGTTCATGGCCACCTCCCCCGAGGGTGTCGAGCCGGTGCTCGGCTACGAAGCGGAGGAGGCGGCCATCCTGGCTGCCACCTCCCGCACCGGAGCCGAGCTGGTGGTGGAGGAGAGCGGCACCCTGGAAGGTCTTGGCTTCGTCAGTTCCGACCACGGCGCGGGATACTTCGACGTCCTGCATCTGAGCGGCCACGCCAACGTCGGCTCGGACGGCCAGCCTGTCTTCGTGGTGGAGAACGAGTTCGGTGGGCGTGCCGACGCCACCGCTGACCAGATCGCCCAGGCGTTGGACGGTCGCTGGCCCCGGCTGGTCTTCGTCTCCGGCTGCCTGACCGCCAGTGCCCCCGACGCGGGCGCGTTCCCGTCGATGAGTGAGAGCCTGGTCCGTGCCGGAGCCCCTGTCGTGTTGGGGTGGGCGCTGCCGGTCGGTGATGTCTCCGCGATCGAGTTCGCCGCCGAACTCTACCGCTCGCTGGCTGCCGGGCAGGCCCTCGACCGCGCCGTGGTCAAGGCCCGCCAGCACCTGTACGCGAACGAGCGCGGCAACTGGCATCTGCTGCGCGTGTACGCCGACAGATTCCCGCTCGCTCCCATGGTCACGCCCCTGCACGAAAAGGGGCGTACCCGGATCCAGATCCGCCCCGCCGATCAGGAGTTCCTGGACCCGCAGACCCGAAGATCCCGGGTCGCCTCCCGCGCCGCATTCGTCGGACGACGGCGGGTCATCCAGCGCTGCCTGCGTACTCTCAAACAACCGCACGGTGGCGACGGCGCGGCGCAGGCTCTGGTCCTGGCCGGTATGGGTGGTCTCGGCAAGAGCAGCCTCGCCTCCCGGCTGCTGGACCGCATGTCCACCACACACCAGCGTGCCGTCTGGTACGGCCGCGTCGACCTGACCAAGTTCCGGGAACTCACCACCAAAATCGACTTCCCCAGCATCGAGCAGCAGATCGAGGCGACCAAGCTGCTCGACACCGCCGAGGCTCCCCTCCTGGTCCGCCTGCGCCGCCTGCTGCACGTCGACGGACCTCTCGGGCAGACTCCGTGTCTGTTCGTGTTCGACGAATTCGAGGACGGCAACCTCGACGAACGCGACGGCGGGCACGTGCTGTCCCCGGAGATGGCCGACATTCTCCCGGCCCTGCTGGCCGCCATCCGCGACACCGGCAGCCCGAGCCGGGTCATCATCACCAGCCGCTACCGCTTCCCACCACCCGCCGGCACCGTCTTCGAGTCTCTGGAAACCCTCACCGACACCGAGCAGGCCAAGAAACTCGTGAACCTGCCCAACCTGCGCCCCGGCTCCCCGGTCGACCTCGACATCCGTCTACGCGCCGTGGAGGCCGCAGCCGGCAACCCTCGCCTGCTCGACTGGCTCGACCTGATCGTCACCGCCCCCGACCTCGACATCGACGGCCTGATCACCGCCATCGAGGCCACAGCCGACAGGTTCCGCCGGGAAACCATCCTCGCCAAGAATCTCCTGGCCTCCCAACCCGCCGAACTGCGGAAAATGCTCGCCAAGGTCAACGTCATCGAACTCCCCGTGCCTGCCGACACCGTCCGGGCCGTCCACGACCACCCCGACGCCACCGATCACATCGCACGCGCCGTCCAACTCGGCCTGATGGAGGAAGGCACCGACCCGGAAACCCGCCAACCCCGCTACTACGTCTCCAACGTGCTGCGCCCCCTCATCCGCCCCCTGCTCACCGACGACGAGTACACCCAGGCCTGCGCCGCCGCCGCGCGATCCCTCTACAAACTCTGGATCACCGACCCGGCAACGACCGAGCCCGCGTCATGACCACCCTCGCCCAATGGGTGGAGGTGCACCGGCTGGCGGTGGCTGGCCGGGAGCCGGTGATCGCCCGAAGCGTCGGGGCTCGGGTGGCGAGGGTGTGGCTGGGTTGGTCCCGGTTCGCGGATGTCGAGGCCCTCGCGACCGCGACCCTGACCCTGGGCCCGGACGCCGGTGCCTTGTATGACCTGGGGTGGGCCCGATCTGCTACCGGGCGGCCCCGGCAGGCTCTAGACAGCTACGAGCAGGCCCTGCGCTTGTATCGCGCGGCCGATGACCAAGGCAGCGAAGCCGCCACCCTCAGCAACATCGGCCTCGCGTACAACAGGCTGGGGGATTGGCGGCAGGCCCTGGCCTATTACGAGCAGGCGTTACCCCTCTCGCGGGAGGTGGGTGACGGTGCCGGCGCGGCCGCCACGTTGAACAACATCGGCCGGGTGTATGCCGGTTTGGGTGATCGGCGGCGGGCCCTGGCCTATTACGAGCAGGTGTTGCCCATCTCGCGGGAGGTGGGTGACCGTGCTGGCGAGGCCGTCACCTTGAACAACATCGGCACCGTGTATGCCGAGCTTGGGGATCTTCGGCTGGCCCTGACCTTCTACGAGCGGGCGTTACCCATTCGGCGGGAGGTGGGTGACCGTGCCGGCGAGGCCGCCACCCTCAGCAACATCGGTCACGTGTATGACGGGTTGGGGGATCGGCGGCAGGCTCTGACCTATTTCGAGCGGGCGTTACCCATCTTGTGGGAGGTGGGTGATCGTGCTGGTGAGGCTGCCTCCTTGAACAACATTGGCCTCGTGTATGACGGGTTGGGGGATCGGCGGCAGGCTCTGACCTTCTACGAGCGGGCGTTACCCATCCGGCGGGAGGTCGGTGATCGTGCTGGCGAAGCCGTCACCAGATACAACATTGCCATGATCTATCGCGATGAAGGGCATCTCGACGAGGCGATCGACGAACTCGAAGTCGTGGTCGACCTCGACTGCCAAGTGGGTCACCCTGACCTCGCAGCCGATACCGCGATGCTCGAACAACTACGCCAAGAACGAGCAGCCGCTCAGCGACCTGATCTGGGCCCCGACCAGAGCTGAACATCGTCGACGCTCAGGCGGTGGAGATCGGCGGATGCGGCACGGACGGCCGCAGCTCAGGCGCGCGTGCCGGCCGTCTTGATGCCGCTGACGAAGGTGTCCCAGGCCGCAGGGGAGAAGCCCAGCGTCCCGGCAGCAGGGGCCTTGGAGTCGCGTACGTCGATAGCGGTGCCTCGGTCGCGGACCTCGACGCACTGGCCGTTGCTGCCGGAACGGGTCGACGTGCGCCAGACGTTACGCTCCATGCTCGCTCAGCTCCTTGACGAACTTCACCGACTCGGCCGGCGACCTCGCCAGCATCCTCAGATTGTCGTACGCCGCCGACAGCCGCGCCAGGTCGCGGCTCGATTCGAGGAACAGCTCACCGGCCAGGGTCTCGATGTAACCCAGCGGCGGGTCGTCGTGCTCGAAGCTGAGCAGTGCGAAGCCGGAGCTGTCCGCCAGGTGTGCGCCGGCTTCGAAGCGGAGCACCTGGATCGTGATGTTTGGCAGTTGGCTCACCTTGACCAGGTGGTGCAGTTGCTCGCGCAGCACGTCCGGGCCGCCGACCTCGGTCCGCAGTGACGCCTCGGACAGGATGGCGTGCAGCCGCAGCGGGGTCGGCTGCCGGTGTAGCACCTCCTGGCGGGTCATCCGGGCGACGACCCGCTGCTCAACCGTTGCCGGGTCGGTCTCCCGGCCGATGATGTTGACCTCGCGGGCGTACCGCTCGGTCTGAAGTAGACCGGGCACGAGCATTGGCTCGAAGTTCTTGAGTTCGGCGGCCTCGGTCTCGTAGGCGATGTAGGTGGCGTACTTGCCGCCGAGTCGCTGCCACCATCCCTCTTCCCGCAGGTCGCGGGCAAGCTCCAGCAGCGACGTGCCGGGTTCTTCGTCGATCCGGACACCGTAGGTGACAAGCAGTTCCATGACGTCACCGGCACGAGGCTTGATCTCGCCGGACTCGATCCGACTGATCCGGGACGTGGAGCAGCGGACGAGCTTCGCAGTCTCCTCACCGGTCAGTCCCTTGGCTTCGCGGAGCTTGCGCAGCTCTCGGCCGAGTCGGCGGGAGCGCGGCGTCGCGGGTGCGAATCGAGGCATGTCTTGATTCTGCATCCATCCAGTCGGCTCGCCTGCCCCGACTCACGTGCGATCTCAGGAGATCACGGGCTAGTTACTTGCTTAGCATCATGTGATGCGCGACCCTGATTACCTTAAGCAACGGGATGGAATCAAGTCGTGTCCGTTGTGGCGTGTCCCCCATCGGGATGGGTGCCGCAGGCATCGTCGGGAGGTGAGCGGGCTCGTGGCTGTCGAGCTGGTGATGATGGTGCTCAGTGGAGTGTTGCTGGGGTTCCTGGCCGGGCTGTTCGCGTTTCGGGTGAAGTCGCGGTGGTGTCCGCGCTGTGGGGCGTCCACTCACGCCATGCCGCCGGTGCAGGGGGACCGGTGAACCGCCCGCACCGGCGTGACCACAACTCCGTACCCATCGGACGGCGGGTCGCCGAGCTGCGGGCCAGCCGAGGAATGAGCCAGCAGGCGTTCGCCGACCGGCTCGGCAAGTCGAAAAGCTGGGTCGACAAGATCGAGCGTGGCGTACGGCAGCTCGACCGCTACTCGGTCATCCGGGAGATCGCCGAAGTGCTGCGTCTCGACCCGTATCTGCTCCTCGGCCCCCGCCAACCCCCACCCACCACACCCAGCCTCGACGGGGTCGACGGGGTTCGTGCCGCTCTCGCCCGCTACCACGACCGGCCCCGGCACACCGTCACGGCGCAGCAGGCCAGCCAGCAGGTCGCCCACGCCTGGATGAGCTACCAGCACGCCCGCTACCCGCACCTGCTCAACGCGCTACCCGGCCTGCTCGACGCCACCCACGGCACCCGCAGCCTGCTGGTGTCCACCTACCGGATCACCGCCGTCGTGCTGGTCAAACTCGACCACCCCGACCTCGCCTGGCTCGCCGCCGACCGGGCCGTCACCGCGGCCGACGGTCCCACCCTCACCGCCACCGCCACGATCACCGTCGCGCAAGCCCTACGTGCCCTCGGCCACCACCACCTCGCGCTGTCCACCGCCCTCACCACAGCGGACACCGCAGACGGCCCTGCGGTACGCGCGACCCTGTACCTCCAGGCCGGACTCGCCGCCGCCGGCAGCGGCGACCGCCGCAACGCCCACGACCTGCTCGACCACGCCGCCGCCCACGCCGACGAACACATCGGCGACACTGACCCACACCACACCGGCTGCGGGCCGGCCGCCGTCCAGTCGGCCCGTGCCCTTGCCGCGCATCACCTCGGCGACACCACCGAAGCCATTCACCGGCACGAGCACCTCATCCGCAGCGACGGCTGGCGACGCCTACCGCCCGAACACCGCGCCGCCCACCTCGTCGACGCCGCCCGCGCCTACCTCGACACCGGCGACCCCGCCCAGGCTGGACAGGCCCTGCTGCACGCCGACCGTATCGCCCCCGCCGAGGTCCGCAGCCGCCCTGCCGCCCGTACTCTCCTCGCCCAGGTCATCCAACGCGGACCCGCAGCGGCCGACATCGCGCGCCTGGCCACCATCGTCGGCCTGACCCGTCAACCCTGACCCCACAACAACGCCCGACCCGCAAGCGATCGACCTCGCGAGTACGAGTAGATCCCCACCCCTGTCAAACACCTTGCCGATCATGAGGTTAGCGGCGGTTTTCGATCTCTATCATGCCGCTAACCTCATGATCAACGCGTTTCAGGTGGGCCCAGAAGGCGTACGTCCGACCGGTATGGGTCAGACCGAGATTCGGCCGGCGCCCGCGCCGGCCGTCACGATCGACTTGACGTTGCTCGGGGTGTCCAGGGTGTACGAGTACGGGATGCCGGCGACGCTGCCGCCGGTCTGTCCGCTGCCCGAGTTGACGAAGTGGTTGTTGCGGGCCACCAGGGAGCCGGGGCCGGAGCTGCCCTCACCCAGGTGGTACGGGTCGGGGGTGTTCTCGAAGTAGTTGCCCTCGACCAGCACGCCGGCGTTCATCGTGGACGCCACGCCGTAGCCGCGCACGTTGCTGTAGTAGTTGTTGTAGACGTGCACCGGGTTGCCGAAGCGGACCCGGGGGTGGCGCTGGTTGCTGCCGTCGAACCAGTTGTGGTGGTACGACACCCGCAGGTGGCCGACGTCCTGGCTGGCGTTGTCGTCGCTGTGCCCGAGCAGCATCGACTTGTCGTGGCCGTAGACCCGGTTCCAGGACACGGTGATGAAGTCGGAGCCGCGCTTGATGTCGACCGCACCGTCGTAGCCGGCGGTGAAGCTGTTGTGGTCGATCCAGATGTTGGTGGCGGACTCCTGCACGTTGATCGCGTCGTCGTCCCAGTTCCGGAAGGTCAGGTTCCGGATGATGACGTTACGGTCGCCGTTGATGTTGAAGCCGCAGCCGGCGATCGTGGCGCCGGAGTTGCCGAGGATGGTCTTGTTGGAGCGGACCCGCAGCATGCCCGAGCAGTTGATGGTGCCGGAGACTCGGATCACCGCCGCGCTGCTTGAGTTGAGCGCGCTGGTCAACGCCGAGGCGTTGGTGACGGTGGTGGTGCCGGCATTGCCGCCGCCGGTGGTGCCACCGTTCTGGGTGGCCCAGCCGACCAGCCCGGTCTGCGGGCCGGGGTTGGGCGGGGGAGTGGGATTGGTGCCGCCGCTGAGCCGCACCAGCTGCCACCGTTGGTTGGCGCCGTCCAGATCGGCGTACTGGGAGATCATCGCCCCGTCGGCCGTGGACCATCCCCACAGGTCGAGGACCTTGTTGCTGTGCCGGTTGACGAACCGTACGTCGCCGTTGGCGGAGTCCGCGAGCCGCCAGTGCTGCTTGGTGTCGCTACTCGCGGTGACCTGGGTGACCTGCACCCCGTCGTTCGAGTTCGGGACGGCGACGACCTTGCCGGAGTGCCGGTTGCGCAGCTGGTAGTAGCCGCTGCCCACGTCGACGAACTGGAACTGCTGGTTGTTGCCGTCGAGGCGGCTGAACTGCCGGATCTCACCGCCGTCGGCGGTGGACCAGTTCCAGAGATCCATGGCCTTGCCGCTGTGGCGGTTGACGAACACGTAGTAGGCGCCGGTGTCGACGGTCGCGGCGGCGGCCGGGGCGACGGTCACCGCGACGGCGGCGGCGGGCAGCGCGACGGCCGTCGCGGCCAGCACCGCCAACCGTCGCGTCAGGCGAGGCTTGACGTCTGCAAGCACGGTTGTTCTCCTCATCCTCGATAAGTGGGACGGATCGGATGACGTGCCGGCGGGCCGGCGGTCAGGGACCGGCCCGGACCGGTCCGTGTTGTGGGCGGCCACGGCGGCTGAGGGGGTGGCGTGGGCCGTGGCGGACGCCCGGATGCGTCATCCGGTGGGGTCGGCAGGGGGTACGCCCCGGCGGTGGAGGCTGCCGTGCCCGGCGGCAGCGATGCCGTGGCGGTCGCAGGATGCGGCCCTGCCGTGGGATGAACTGGTCGGAATGGCTCCCGTGTCTCACCCCTTGCGAGGGCAAGCGCTTTCCCAGGTAATCACAGATCGACGTCGATGTAAATGTCGTACGCTAACATCGCGGCGACCTGCGAAAAGGGCGATGCCCCCGGCTCCCGCGTGGGAGAGCCGAGGGCATCGGACGTACGACTCAGCCGGCCTGCTCGGCCAACTGGAGGAACTGGCGCTTCGAGGCGAGTGCCTGCTCGGCCTCCTTGATCCGCCGGTTGTCACCCGCGGCCTGCGCCCGGGCCAGCCGCTCCTCTGCCTCCGCGACCTGCGAACGCATCTGGGCCAGCAGCGGATTGTCCTCCCGGCTGGTGCGCCGCCAGGCCGAGTCCATCACCTCGCGGACCTTCTCGTCGACCGCGCGCAGCCGGCGCTCCAGCCCGGCTGCCGCCTCGCGCGGCACCCGACCGGCCTCGTGCCACTGCGCCTGGATCTCCCGCAGCTTCGCCTGGGCGCCCTTCGGGTCGCCGTCGATGTCGAGCGCCTCGGCCTCGGCGAGCAGTGCCTGCTTGCGCTCCAGGTTGGCGCGCTGCTCGTTGTCCCGGGCGGAGAAAACCTCGCTACGCCGGCTGAAGAAGGCGTCCTGGGCGGCCCGGAACCGCTCCCAGAGCTTCTGCTCGGCCTCCTTCGAGGCGCGCGGCGCGGCCTTCCACTGCGTCATCAGGTTCTTGAGGTGGTTGGCCGTCGCCGCCCAGTCGGTCGATTCGGCGACCTTCTCGGCCTCGGCGACCAGCTCCTCCTTGACCGTCTGCGCCTGCTTGCGCTGCGCGTCGAGGGAGGCGAAGTGGGCACCCCGGCGGCGGGTGAAGCCGTCCCGCGCGGCCGCGAACCGCTTCCACAACTCGCCATCGGTCTTCTTGTCGACCCCCCGGATGGTCTTCCACTCGTCGAGGATCTCCTTGAGCCGGTCACCGGCGGTCTTCCAACCGGTCGACTCGGCAGCCAGCTTCTCGGCCTCCTCCACCAGGGCGGTCTTGCGGGCGAGCGCCTCGACGCGGGCGGCCTCCTTCGCCGCCCGGGCCTCACCGGCCTTCTCCTCGGCAACGGTGGCGAGCTTGTCGAGCCGGGTCGCCAGGGCGTCGATGTCGCCGACGACGTGAGCCTCGGGGAGGGAAGCACGGATCCGTCGGATGGTGGCGAGCGAATGGTTGGCGTCCGCCGCACCGGAGTTGAGCCGTGCCTCGGTCAGATCCACCTCGGTCACCAGGTCGGCGAAGCGGCGTGCGAAGTGTGCCAGCCCTTCCTCCGGTGCTCCCGCCTGCCAGGATCCGACCACCCGCTCGCCCTCGGCGGTCTTGACGTAAACGGTGCCGTCCGCGTCCACCCGTCCGAAGGCAGTCCAGTCGCTCATGTGCCCATCCTCGTTCTCCCGGCACCAGGGAGCAGTCTCCCGGGCGCCGCCACGGCGCAGCCAAGTTTCTCCGGGCATTGTCACAGGTGCGCCCCGGTCCGCGTCGAGCGCCTATCGCCGACCGTGACCATACGGTGTCCTAGGGCCTGTCTGGGCCATCCGACCGGCGTGCCGCTTTCGACCGTACGGCGTACGTGCGGCGCGGTCGTCCTTCCCGGCGGCACGCGGCCACGCTGCCGAAGCGGACCGCTACGGTTGCCTGGTGCCACTGGTCGCCGCCGCCGTCTGCCCCCACCCGCCGCTGCTCATCCCCGAGATCGCCGGTGCCGCGGCGTCCGAGCTGGACGACCTGCGCACCGCCTGTGACGCCGCCGTCGCCCGCCTGCTCGACTCGGAAGCGCGGACCGTCCTGGTGATCGGGGCCGGCGACCGCAGGGCCGACCTCGACTCTCCGTTCCGGGGCAGCTTCGCGCCGTGGGGGGTGCCGCTTGAGGTACGCCTCGGCGACCACCCCGACGGATTGGTGGGCACCGACCATCTACCGCTCAGCCTGCTGGTCGGCGCGTGGCTGCTCGGCCGGCGACCGTCGGCCAGGAACCGGGGCATGGACTGGCGGATGACGACGGTCGGGGCCGCCGACCCGGTCGAGACCTGCGCCGACCTCGGTGCCCGGCTCGGCTCGGACCAGCCGTGGGCGCTGCTGGTGATGGGGGACGGTTCGGCCTGCCGGGGCGAGAAGGCGCCCGGCTACGCCGATCCGCGCGCCGAGGCGTACGACGAGACGGTCGCGCGAGCCCTGGCCGACGCGGACGGCGACGCCCTGCTCGGCCTGGACCCCGGCCTGTCGACGCAGCTCAAGGTCGCGGGACGGGCGCCCTGGCAGGTGCTCGCCGGTGCCGCACGAGCGGCGGGTGATCGCTGGCGTGGCGAGCTGCGTTACCACGCCGCGCCCTACGGGGTGGGCTACCTCGTGGCGAACTGGGAGCGGCCGTGACCGCCCCGAGCACCGTGGTCGCCGTCGTCGGGCCGACGGCGGCCGGCAAGTCGGCGCTGAGCATCGCGCTGGCGCACGCGCTCGACGGTGAGGTGGTCAACGCCGACTCGATGCAGCTCTACCGGGGCATGGACATCGGCACGGCCAAGCTCACCGTCGCCGAACGTGACGGCGTATCACATCACCTGCTCGACATCTGGGAGGTCACCGAACCGGCCAGCGTGGCGGAGTACCAGCGGCTGGCCCGGGCGGCGGTCGACGACATCCTCGCCCGGGGCCGGGTGCCACTGCTGGTCGGTGGGTCCGGGCTCTACGTGCGGGCGGTGCTGGAACAGTTCGAGTTCCCCGGCACCGATCCGGCAGTGCGCCAACGCCTGGAAGGCGAGTTGGCCGCGCTCGGGCCGGCACCGCTGTACGCGCGACTGCGCGACGCCGACCCGGTCGCGGCGGCCGGCATCCTGCCCGGCAACGGCCGGCGCATCGTGCGCGCGCTGGAGGTGATCGAGCTGACCGGTAAGCCGTTCACGGCGGCGTTGCCCGAGCCGACGCCCTACTACCCGGCGGTGCAGCTCGGCGTGGACCTGGACACCGCGCTGCTCGACGAGCGGATCGCGACGCGGGTCGACCGGATGTGGGCCGACGGGCTGGTCGCGGAGACCCGGAGACTGGTCGAGCGCGGCCTGCCGCAGGGGCTTACCGCGAGCCGGGCGCTCGGCTACCAGCAGGTGCTGCGTTTCCTGGGTGGGGAGCTGACCGAGACCGAGGCGTACGACGAGACGGTCCGGGCCACCCGTCGCTTCGTCCGCCGCCAGCGCTCCTGGTTCCGGCGCGATCCTCGGGTGCACTGGCTCGACTCGGCCGACCCGGGGCTGATCGGGGCCGCGATGCGGATCCTCGGTGAGGCTGCGCAATGATGGGAGCGTGGAGTTCACCAAGGGGCACGGCACCGGCAACGACTTCGTGATCCTGCCCGACCCGGACGGCGCGCTCGACCTGACGCCCGAACTGGTGGCGGCGATCTGCGACCGGCGGCGTGGTCTCGGCGGGGACGGCGTGCTGCGGGTGGTCCGCGCCGCGAAGCACGCCGACGGCGCAGCCCTGGCCGGCGAGGCCGAGTGGTTCATGGACTACTGGAACTCCGACGGCTCCTTCGCCGAGATGTGCGGCAACGGTGCCCGGGTCTTCGTCCGGTACCTGCTGGCGAACGGGCTGGCCGTACCGTCCGGCGACGCACTGCCGGTGGCGACCCGGGCCGGCGTGGTGCGGGCACGGGTCGAGGGCGACACCATCGCCGTCGAGATGCAGAGACCTCAGCTGTACGGCGCCTCCGCCGCCGCCCTGGGCGGACTGACCCTGCCCGGCACCGCGGTGGACGTCGGCAATCCCCACCTGGTCTGCCCGGTACCCGTCGGGCTGGACCTGGCCGGACTGGACCTGACCCGCGCCCCCGACGTCGACCCGGCGGTCTTCCCCGCCGGGGTGAACGTCGAGTTCACCACCGTCGGTGGACCGGTCCCCGGCGTCGACGCACACGTGCTGATGCGCGTCCACGAGCGTGGCTCCGCCGAGACCCTGTCCTGCGGCACCGGTGCCTGCGCGGTCGCCGCGGTGGCCCTGCGCGACGCCGACCAGGAGACCGGGACTGTCGCCGTAGACGTCCCCGGCGGCCGCCTAACCGTGACCGTCACCCCCGACTCCTGCTGGCTCTCCGGCCCCGCCCTCCTCGTCGCCACCGGCGAACTCACCTTCCCACCCCTGACCTGACCTGCGTTGATCATGAGGTTAGCGGCGGTTTCTGAGATCGAACTTGCCGTCAACCTCATGATCAACATGGGTCGTTGGGGTCGGGAGGTCCGTCAGGGGGTGGCGGAGGCGGAGGCGGCGATCTCGGGGAGGTCGGCCGGGCCGGGGTCGGCGGCGGGGGGTGGGTTGGTGGTCGGGTTCTGGGCGGCGGCGCGGACGGCGGCGGCGACGGCCGGAGCGACTCGGGAGTCGAAGACGCTGGGCACGATGACCGTGGGGTTGATCTTTTCCTCGCCCACCACGTCCGCGATGGCCCGGGCGGCGGCGATCGCCATCTCCTCGGTGAATTCCTCGGCGTGCGCGTCGAGCATGCCGCGGAAGACGCCGGGGAAGGCGAGCACGTTGTTGATCTGGTTCGGCTGGTCGGAGCGGCCGGTGGCGACGACCGCGGCGTGCTTGCGCGCCTCCCGGGGGTCGACCTCCGGGTCCGGGTTCGCCAGCGCGAACACGATCGCGTCCTTCGCCATGGTGGCGATGTCGTCGCCGGTGAGCAGATTCGGGGCACTCACCCCGATGAAGACGTCGGCGCCGGCCAGCGCACCGGGCAGGTCACCCGAGTAGCCGTCCCGGTTGGTGTTCTCGGCCAGCCACCGCCAGGCCGGGTTGAGATCGGTCTGCCCACGGTGCAGGGCACCCTGCCGGTCGTACGCGATGATGTCGCCGACGCCCTGGCGCAGCAGCAGCTTCATGATCGCGGTGCCGGCGGCACCCGCGCCGGAGACCACCACCCGCACGTCCGCGAGCTGCTTGCCCACCACGCGCAGCGCGTTGGTCAGCGCGGCCAGCACGCAGATGGCGGTGCCGTGCTGATCGTCGTGGAAGACCGGGATGTCCAGCGCCTCGCGCAACCGGGCCTCGATCTCGAAGCAACGCGGCGCGGCGATGTCCTCCAGGTTGATCCCGCCGTAGGCGGGTGCGATGGCCTTGACGATGGCGACGATCTCGTCGGTGTCCTGCGTGTCGAGCACCACCGGCCAGGCGTCCACCCCGCCGAAGCGCTTGAACAGCGCCGCCTTGCCCTCCATCACCGGCAGCGATGCGGCGGGACCGAGGTTGCCCAGCCCCAGCACGGCCGAGCCGTCGCTGACCACCGCCACCGTGTTGCGCTTGATGGTCAGCCGCCGGGCGTCGGCGGGGTTGTCGGCGATCGCCTGGCAGACCCGGGCGACTCCGGGGGTGTACGCGCGCGACAGCTCGTCCCGGTTCCGCAGGGCGACCTTCGGACTCACCTCGATCTTGCCGCCGAGGTGCAGCAGGAAGGTGCGGTCGGAAACCTTTCGCACGTCCACGCCGTCGAGCGCGCTGAGCGCGTCGACCACCTGGTCGGCGTGACCGGCGTCGGCGGTGTCGCAGGTCAGGTCGACGATCACGTTCGTCGGATCGGAGTCGACCACGTCCAGCGCGGTGACGATCGCCCCGGCCTCACCCACCGACGTGGTGAGCCGGCCGATCGAGGAGGCGTCGGCGGGCACGGCGATCCGGATCGTGATCGAGAATCCGGCACTGGGCAGTCGGGTCGTGGCCACGCAGGTCCCTCCGTCGGCGCTGAACGGCTCGTCCGCATTTCTACTCGCCCGCCCCGGGCAGCCGGCATCCGCCCCCGCTCTCGCCGATCGGTGGGCGGGCATATACCAGGTGCAGCGGGCGTTGACACATGTCAGGATTACTCGGTACATGCACAGAACGGACAGGAGAGATCGCTTGCGAGACCAGGAGACCTACGTTTCCATCCCCGACGACGAGCTCGACGCCACCACCGGCGAGTACGAGCTCTCCGAACGGCAGGCGCTACGACGGGTCCCCGGTCTCTCCACCGAGCTGACCGACGTCACCGAGGTCGAGTACCGACAGCTCCGGCTGGAGCGGGTGGTTCTGGTCGGCGTCTGGACCGAGGGCACCCAGGTCGACGCGGAGAACTCCCTCACCGAATTGGCCGCGCTGGCGGAGACCGCCGGCTCGCAGGTGCTCGAAGGGCTCATCCAGCGACGCAACCGTCCCGACCCGGCGACCTACATCGGTCGCGGCAAGGTCGACGACCTCGGTTCGGTGGTGCTCTCCGCCGGCGCCGACACGGTGATCTGCGACGGTGAGCTGTCCCCGTCCCAACTGCGTAACCTGGAGCAGCGCACCAAGGTCAAGGTGGTCGACCGCACCGCGCTGATCCTCGACATTTTCGCCCAGCACGCCAAGAGCAAGGAAGGCCGGGCGCAGGTCGAGCTGGCCCAACTGGAATACCTCCTCCCGAGGCTGCGCGGCTGGGGCGAGACGCTGTCCCGGCAGACCGGTGGGTCGGGCCGGGGCGGTGGTGCCGGCGGCGGCGTCGGCGTCCGTGGCCCCGGTGAGACCAAGCTGGAGACCGACCGGCGGCGTATCCGCCACCGCATCGCCCGGCTCCGCCGGGAGATCAAGGCCATGCGGACGGTACGCGAGACCAAGCGCGCCCGCCGCACCCGCAACGCGGTGCCCGCGGTGGCGATCGCCGGCTACACCAACGCCGGAAAGTCCAGCCTGCTGAATCGCCTGACCGGGGCGGGCGTGCTGGTGGAGGACGCCCTGTTCGCCACGCTCGATCCGACGATCCGCCGGTCCACCACGTCCGACGGACGGGTCTACACCCTGAGCGACACCGTGGGCTTCGTCCGGCACCTGCCGCACCAGATCGTCGAGGCGTTCCGGTCGACGCTGGAGGAGGTCGCCGAGGCGGATCTGGTGGTGCACGTGGTCGACGGCGCCCACCCCGACCCGGAGGAGCAGGTCCGGGCCGTCCGCGAGGTGCTCGGCGAGGTCGGCGCCGATCGGCTGCCCGAGCTGCTGGTGGTCAACAAGATTGACGCGGCCGACGAGGAGACCCTGCTCCGGCTCAAGCGGCTCTGGCCCGAGGCGGTCTTCGTCTCCGCGCACAGCGGCCGCGGCATCGACGATCTGCGCGAGACGATCGAGCGGCGGCTGCCCCGCCCGGCGGTCGAGATGCGCGTGGTGCTGCCGTACGACCGGGGTGACCTGGTGGCCCGGCTGCACCGGCAGGGCGAGGTGCTCAGCACCGCCCACCTGCCCGAAGGGACGATGCTGCACGTACGGGTCAACGAGGCACTCGCGGCCGAACTGGTGCCGTACGTCGACACGGCGCAGGTGGCCGGTATCACGCGGTAATTGCCGGTGGTGGCCGCACTGCCGCGTCACCCGACGGAAACCTGCGGCATGCGACACTTCCTTCATGCTCCGCACTGTTTCCTCCGTCACGGTTGCCCTCGGCCTGGTCGGGGCCACCGTGGCGGTCACCGGTGCCGCGCTCGCCGCGCCCGGCCCGACACCCGCCAAGGCAGCATCTCCCGTGGTGGCGGCGCCCCCGGCCGCCGTGGTGGGGCCGCCGGTCACGGCGGCGGGCAAGAAGCAGTGTTCGGTCACCGACTCCCGGCTGCGTGAGCTGTCCGGCCTGGTGGCGACGAAGAACGGCTACGTCGTCATCAACGACAGCACCGAACAGAACGACCGCAAGCAGGTCTTCTATCTCAACAAGGACTGCCAGGTCGTCCGCGAGGTCCCCTACTCCGGCGCGGGTCCTTTCGACACCGAGGATCTCGCCATCTCACCGGACGGCAAGACGCTGTGGATCGCCGACACCGGTGACAACGTGACAAGCCGCGAGCGCCGTGAGCGGGTGGCGGTCTGGAGCATGCCGATCGGCGGTGGCAGCCAACCGAAGCTGCATCGGCTGTCGTACCCGGACGGCAAGCCACGCGATGCCGAGGCGCTGCTGATCGGCGACGACAAGCTACCGCTGATCATCACCAAGGTCACCGCCGGCAAGGCCGAGATCTTCACTCCGGATGGGCCGCTCAAGACCGGTGACACCGCGCCCGTCCCGATGAAGAAGCTCGGCGACATCGAACTGCCGAGGACGGACACCGAGAACCCGCTGAGCACCTTCGGTCGAGTCGCGATCACCGGTGCGGCTCGGTCCCTGGACGGCTCACGGGTGGTCCTGCGCACCTACGCCGACGCCTTCGAGTACGACGTCTCCAACGGCGACATCGTCGCCGCCCTCACCACGGCCACCCCCCGGGTCACCGCCCTCGCCGACCCCTTCGGCGAGGCGATCGCCTACTCGACCGACGGTAAGACCTTCCTGACCGTCTCCGACGCCGGCCACCTGGAGGAGGACGACCCCGTCAACATCCTCAGCTACACCCCCTCCAAAGAGGGGCCGAAGGACCTGGCGAATGATCCCGACGCGGCGCAGAAGTCCGGGCAGTCGTTCCTCGACGGGCTGACCCCGACCGACATCATGTACCTGATCGCCGCGGTCGGCGTGCTCGGAGCCCTGCTGGTCGGCGCGGGCATCTTCGGAATCCTGCGCGCTCGTAAGCGCCCGGTGCCAGCCGGCAGGAACCGCGACAGCGACGACGACGCCGCTGCGAAGCGTAAGGGCGACGGTTTCGGCCCCAGCCAGGACCAGGGCCGTGGCGGGGTGTACGGCGGGGCAGCGGCCGGCGGCGTCTACGGGGGCTCGCCGGCTGGCGAGCGGCCCGGCGGTGGCGCCCGCCCGGGCGGCGTCTACGGCGGCGGTGGCCGGCCGGCCGGCGGCAACGGTGCTCGTCCGGGACAGGGTGGCGGTGGCGTCTACGGCGGTGGCGGTGGCCGGCCCGGTGGTGAGGGTGCTCCGGTCTACGGCGGAAGGCCGGGCGGCGGTCGAGCGTCCGGTGGTGGCGGACGCCCCGGCGGCGGTGTCTACGGCGGCGGTGGCGCGCGCGGCGGCGGACAGCCCGGCGGGGGCGGGCGCGCGGAACCACCCCGGCGTGGTGGCCCGGCCGAGCCGGACTACCGGGGACGACGCTCCGGGCGCTACCGGGAGGACGACAACGGGCCGTACGGGCAGGTGCGCGGCGGGAACTACGGCTACCGGGGCGACCGGTACTGACCTGACGACCGGTACCGGCCTGAGGCCGGTACCGGTCGCGGATCGCTGAGTCAGATGCGGCGTAGCACCGCGACCACCCGGCCCATGATGGTGGCGTCGTCGCCGGGAATCGGGTCGAAGGCCGGATTTTGCGGCATCAGCCAGACGTGGCCGTCACGTCGGCGGTAGGTCTTCACCGTCGCCTCGCCGTCCAGCATGGCGGCGACGATCTCGCCGGAGTCCGCGGTCGGCTGCTGGCGGACGACCACCCAGTCGCCGTCGCAGATCGCCGCGTCGAGCATCGAGTCACCCTTGACCTGAAGCATGAAGACCTCACCCTCGCCGACCAGCTCGCGCGGCAGCGGGAAGACGTCCTCCATCGACTGCTCGGCGAGGATCGGCCCACCGGCGGCGATGCGGCCGAGCATCGGAACATAGGCCGGGGTGGGCCGCTGGGAGCGGGTCAACTCGTCGTCGACGTCGTTCGGGGAGCGGACGTCGACCGCCCGGGGCCGGTTGGGGTCACGGCGGAGGAAACCCTTCTTCTCCAGCTCCTTGAGCTGGTAGGCGACGCTGGACGGGGAGACCAGCCCGACCGCCTCACCGATCTCGCGCACGCTCGGCGGGTAGCCGTGACGCTCCACCCAGGTGCGGATGAAATCCAGGATGCGTCGCTGCCGGGCGGTCAGGTCGACCGTCGCCGGGTCGGGGAAGCTGCTGACCACCGGGGTCACCGGGCGCACGGCCGGCTGGCCGGAGCGGGCACGGGTGACACTCCGGCGTCGGGCGGCCGGGGGACCCGCCTCGATGCTCTGCTGCGGGCTCTGTGGCCGGTTGGCCCGGTCCTCGGTCACGTCCGTCCTCCCTGGTCGGCGCTGAGTGCCTCGGCGGCTCGTGGTGCGCACGGTGATCTCATTACCGGTGGGTCGACCATGGTCACCTCCGGTTGTTCATGACCGTATAGGTGAGATCGGTCTTTTTCAAACATCTGTACGACCTTCCACCGCGTGTCGGTGCGGAAATCAGCACGGCTGCGGGTCCGTCCTGATAAATAGTACGGGTGTTCGAGTGGATGTGAATTGTTGATGCTCGCGCGGGTGGGCGGTAACCGGCGTGGCCCAGTCCGCGTTGGGTTCTCCGGTTGCGGAGAACGGGTGGTGCGGGTGGGGTCTCGGGTGACGCGCCGGACACGCCGACCAACTTGACCCCGGATCGTCGGCGGCATACGGTCGACCCCTAGATGTAGTAGTCACATGGGCGTAAGTTGCCTACAGGTTGGGTTCGACTACCGACCGCACTCCCGTACCGCCAAGCCGGCGACCATCCTGCGGGGATGGCTCCGGCTTACCGAGGCGTGCCCGGAGGGCGGGCGGTCGGGCCCGTGGTCGATCGAGGAGGTCGGGCGATGCGGTGTCCGTACTGCCGGCACGCCGACTCCCGGGTGGTCGACTCGCGCGAGGCCGACGACGGCCAGCTGATCCGGCGGCGGCGATCCTGCCCCGAGTGCGGCAAGCGGTTCACCACGGTCGAGGAGGCGGTGCTCGCCGTGGTCAAGCGCAGCGGCGTGACCGAGCCGTTCAGCCGGACGAAGATCATCGGCGGGGTGCGCAAGGCGTGCCAGGGCCGGCCGGTCGACGAGGATTCGATCGCGCTGCTGGCGCAGCGGGTCGAGGAGACCGTCCGGGCCAAGGGAGCAGCCGAGATTCCCAGCCACGAGGTGGGGCTGGCCATCCTGGGCCCGCTGCGGGACCTGGACGAGGTCGCCTACCTGCGGTTCGCCAGCGTCTACCGGTCGTTCGATTCGCTCGCCGACTTCGAGCGGGAGATCGAGACGCTACGGGCCGCCGCGCGTGCCCGAGAGGCTGCCGGTGCCGAGCCGGCCAGCGCGCAGTGATTTTTCAGCAGTAGCAGTGACAGTCGGATCGCGCGGCGGACCCGCGCGGACGAGGGGGCGGATGAGATGCCGGGGGACGGTGTGACAACAAGCAGGTCACGAAGCAAGGCGGGCGCGGGGCTCAAGGTCGAGCGGGTCTGGACGACCCCGGGAGTGCACCCGTACGACGAGGTCACCTGGGAACGCCGCGACGTCGTGATGATGAACTGGCGGGACGGCTCGATCAACTTCGAGCAGCGGGGGGTGGAGTACCCGGAGAGTTGGAGCGTCAACGCGGCCAACATCGTGACCACCAAGTACTTCCGGGGCGCGGTGGGGACCCCGGAACGCGAGTGGTCGCTCAAGCAGTTGATCGACCGGGTGGTGACCACCTACCGCACCGCCGGTGAGGAGTACGGCTACTTCGCCTCCCCGGCCGACGCCGAGGTCTTCGCGCACGAGCTGACCTGGATGCTGCTGCACCAGGTGTTCAGCTTCAACTCCCCGGTCTGGTTCAACGTCGGCACCCCCTCACCCCAGCAGGTATCCGCCTGTTTCATCCTATCTGTGGATGATTCGATGGATTCCATCCTGGATTGGTACAAAGAGGAGGGGCTGATCTTCAAGGGTGGCTCCGGTTCCGGGGTCAACCTGTCCCGGATCCGGTCCTCCCGGGAGCTGCTCTCCTCCGGCGGCACCGCCTCCGGCCCGGTCAGCTTCATGCGTGGCGCCGACGCCAGCGCCGGCACCATCAAGTCCGGCGGCGCCACCCGCCGCGCGGCCAAGATGGTCATCCTTGACGTCGACCACCCCGACATCGAGGAGTTCGTGGTCACCAAGGCGCGCGAGGAAGACAAGATCCGCGCGCTGCGCGACGCCGGGTTCGACATGGACCTGGGCGGTTCCGACATCGTCAGCGTGCAGTACCAGAACGCCAACAACTCGGTCCGGGTCTCCGACGAGTTCATGTCGGCGGTGGAGAACGGCGGCAGTTTCGACCTGCGCGGCCGGCTCGACGGGCAGACCATCGACACCATCGACGCCAAGAACCTCTTCCGCACCATCTCCCAGGCCGCCTGGGAGTGCGCCGACCCGGGCCTCCAGTACGACGACACCATCAACGACTGGCACACCTGCCCGGAGACCGGCCGGATCACCGCGTCGAATCCGTGCTCGGAGTACCTGCACCTGGACAACTCCTCGTGTAACCTGGCCTCGCTGAACCTGATGAAGTTCCTCCGCGCCGACGGCGGCTTCGAGGTGGAGAAGTTCGTCAGGTCGGTCGAGCTGGTCATCACCGCGATGGACATCTCGATCTGCTTCGCCGACTTCCCGACCCAGAAGATCGGCGAGACCACTCGGGCGTACCGGCAGCTCGGCATCGGCTACGCCAACCTGGGTGCCCTGCTGATGGCCTCCGGTCTGCCGTACGACTCGGACCAGGGTCGTTCGCTCTCCGCCGCGATCACGTCGCTGATGACCGGCACGGCGTACCGCCGCTCGGCCGAACTGGCCGGCATCGTCGGCGCGTACGACGGCTACGCCCGCAACGCGGAGCCGCACAAGCGGGTGATGCGCAAGCACGCCGCGGCCAACGACGAGATCAAGCCCTCCGGCACGGTGGCCACCGCGCTGGTCCGCGAGGCCACCAAGCAGTGGACCCAGGGCAACAAGATCGGCGACAAGAACGGCTGGCGCAACTCGCAGGCCAGCGTGCTCGCCCCGACCGGCACCATCGGTCTGATGATGGACTGCGACACCACCGGCGTGGAGCCGGACCTGGCGCTGGTCAAGTTCAAGAAGCTGGTCGGTGGCGGCTCGATGCAGATCGTCAACCAGACCGTGCCGCGCGCCCTGCGCTCCCTCGGCTACCCGGAGGAGCAGGTCGAGGCGATCGTCGAGCACATCGCCGACCAGGGTCACGTGGTGGACGCCCCCGGCCTCAAGCCGGAGCACTACCCGGTCTTCGACTGCGCGATGGGCGAGCGCTCCATCGCGCCGATGGGCCACGTGCGGATGATGGCGGCGGTTCAGCCGTTCATCTCCGGTGCCATCTCCAAGACGGTCAACATGCCGGAGCAGGCCACCGTCGAGGACGTCGAGAAGATCTACTTCGAGGGCTGGAAGCTCGGCCTCAAGGCGCTGGCGATCTACCGGGACAACTGCAAGGTCGGCCAGCCGCTGTCGGCGGCGAAGAAGAAGTCGGCCGAGCCGGAGGCGACCACCGCCACTGTCGAGCCGGTGGTGGAGAAGGTCGTCGAGTACCGCCCGGTGCGCAAGCGGCTGCCGAAGAAGCGGCCGTCGGAGACGATCTCCTTCTCCGTGGGCGGGGCCGAGGGCTACCTCACCGCCTCGTCGTACCCGGACGACGGCCTCGGTGAGGTCTTCCTCAAGATGTCGAAGCAGGGTTCCACCCTGGCCGGCGTGATGGACGCCTTCTCGGTGGCCATCTCCATCGGCTTGCAGTACGGCGTGCCGCTGGAGACGTTCGTCAGCAAGTTCACGAACATGCGTTTCGAGCCGGCCGGTATGACCGACGACCCGGACGTGCGGATGGCCGCTTCGGTGATGGACTACATCTTCCGTCGCCTGGCGTTGGACTTCCTGCCGTACGAGCGCCGCGCGGAGCTGGGCATCTTCACCGCGAAGGAGCGGGCCGCCCAGCTCGCCGCCGAGGCCGAGGCCGAGGCGAACGGCACGGACCTGACCGCGATGGCCGCCTCCGCCCCGGTGGAGGCCAAGCCGGAGGAGCCTAAGGCCGGCCCGGTCGCCCAGCCGGCCCAGGAACTCGCCGACGTCGCCGCGGTCAAGCCGGCACCGCCGGTCGGTTCCAGCACCGAGCTGCTGGAGGCCGTGATCGGCAAGGCCGCCGACGCGCCGCTCTGCTTCACCTGCGGTACGAAGATGCGCCCCGCCGGTAGCTGCTACGTCTGCGAGGGCTGCGGCTCCACCAGCGGCTGCAGCTGACCCGAGTACGCAACGAGCCCCGGACGGATCACCGCCCGGGGCTCGTTCGTCTCTTGCGATCTTGGACCGAAACCGCCGTCCCAGGGCAGTTCCGTACCAAGATTGGCTGCACCGACGCTTCGTGGGGTGGGTTCGGTGGCGAGGTGGCCGCGCAGCGCGATGGCGAGGCAGTCCATCTGCATGACGTAGGTCTTGACGCAGCCGGTGACGGCGGTCAGTGCCCGGGAGAGCCGGACCTGCCAGCTGCCCAGGCTCGCCGCCTCGGCGTCGGGCAGGTCGGCGATCGACGTGACGGGCGGCGGCGATGGAGGTCACCGTTCACAGTGACCGTGTGGTTGGGATGATCGGGTTATGACGATCGCGGAGCGCTACGTCTGGTTCGCCGAGCGCGAGGCTCGCGGGGTCTCGCCCTCGTACGAGCGACTGGCCCGCTCGGTCTCCCGAGACCAGGAACTGCTCGGCCTGCTGGGCACCCTGCCGGAGGCCAAGCAGCAGCCGAACCTGTTGTTCAGCGTGGTACGCCTGCTGGGCGGGCCGGTCGACGAACCGGCCGCGTTTCATGACTACCTGGCGGCCAACTGGTCGACGGTGGAGGCGGAGGTCCGTACCCGGGTCACGCAAACCAACGAGGCCGGTCGCTGCGCCGTACTGCTGCCGTTGCTCGCGGCGCTCCCGCAGCCGCTTGCCTTGCTTGAGGTCGGTGCCTCCGCCGGTCTCTGCCTCTACCCCGACCGGTACGCGTACCGCTACGCCGGCAGCTCGCCCGGTGGTCACCTGATCGGCACGGGGGAGCCGGTACTCGACTGCGTGGCCACCAACCTGACGCCGCCGGACCATCGGCCGGAGGTGGTGTGGCGAGCCGGCCTGGACCTGAATCCGCTCGACGTGACCGATCCGGCCGACCTGACCTGGCTCGACGCCCTGATTTGGCCGGAGCACGAGCATCGCCGGGCCCGGCTGCGGTCGGCGGCGGCCATCGCCGCAGCCGATCCGCCGCTGCTGGTCCGCGGCGACCTGGTCGACGACCTGCCGGCGCTGGCCGCGCAGGCACCGACCGACGCCACCCTGGTGGTCTTCCACACCAGCGTGCTCTATCTGGTGCCGACGCCGCGCCGGTCGGCCTTCGCCGAGGAGGTACGCCGGCTGCCCGGCCACTGGATCGCCAACGAGGGGCCGAGCGTGCTGCGGTACGCCGCACTGCCACAGCCGCCGAGCGACGCGCACCTCAACGTGCTCGCGCTCGACGGGCAGCCGCTGGCCTGGACGCGCGGGCACGGGCAGGAGATCACCTGGTTCGGCTAGCCGCCACCGGCCCGGCTGACCGCCGGCGGAGCAGGTCCCGCAGCGACCAACCGCCGGTCAGGCACCAGAGCGCGATGACCGGGTCGCAGATTGCGCAGCCGAACGACGAGTCGTGGGCGAAGGGAATGATCGGGTTGCCCTTCAGGTGGTGGACGACGTCCCAGCCGGTGTGCAGGAGCCAGCCGACGCCGATCCACCGCCACGACTCCAGGCCGCGGAAGGCCACGTAGACCAGCGCGGCCACGAACGGGAACTCCCACGCCCCGAGCCCACCGCCGCTGAGGTACGCCGCGCCCGCTCCCGCGATCATGATGGCGTTGAAACGGCGGCGGTGCGGTTCCCGGATCAAGGAGTTGAGGCACACGTAGAGGACGCCGATGAGCAGCGGGACGACGATGTTCATGAGCGGTCAATCTAGGTAGCGGTGGCGGTGTCGAGCAGGGGCCGGCGAGCCATCGACCGACGGGTTCTCGCCAGAATGGGCGCATGCACCGAGTGGTGGTCGTCGCGTACGACGGTGTGGTCCCGTTCGACCTGTCCGTGCCGGTCGAGGTGTTCGGCCGGGCCCGACTGGCCGACGGTGGTGCCGCGTACCAGGTTCGGGTCTGCGGCGCGACCGACGAGGTCCGGGCCGGTGCGCTCGGGCTGCGGGTGCCGTACGACCTGTCCCTGCTGGCCGAGGCGGACACGGTGGTCGTACCGGGGATGGCCGACCTGGACACACCGTTGCCGGAGGCGGTCCGGGCGGCACTGGCCGCCAGCCCGGCTCGGCTGCTCTCGATCTGCACCGGCGCTTTCGTGCTGGCCGCCGCCGGCCGGCTCGACGGGCGGCGGGTCACCACCCACTGGGCTGCCGCGGCCGAGCTGGCCCGCCGGTATCCGAGCGTCAGCGTCGACCCGGACGTGTTGTTCGTCGAGGACGCGCCGGTGTTGACCTCGGCCGGTGCCGCCGCCGGGCTCGATCTCTGCCTGCACGTGGTACGCCGCGATCATGGCGCCGCCGTCGCCGTCGAAACCGCCCGCAGCTGCGTGATGCCGTTGGAGCGGGCCGGTGGGCAGGCACAATTCATCGCGTACGAGCCACCCGCGCCGGCCGGGCACAGCCTCGAACCGCTGTTGGCCTGGCTCACCGACAACCTGCATCGTCCGCTCACCCTGGCTGAGATCGCCGCGTACGCGATGATGAGCCCGAGGTCGTTGAGCCGGCACTTCCGCGACCAGACGGGCACCACGCCGATGCGCTGGCTCAGCCGGCACCGGATCCGCCGTGCCCAGCATCTGCTGGAGCGCAGCGACCAGCCGGTCGAGCGGATCGGCGAGCTGGTCGGCTTCACGTCGCCGACGGCCTTCCGGGCGTGCTTCCGGCAGCTTGTCGGCGTCAGTCCCCGCGACTACCGGGCGACCTTCCCGCCTCCCGCCCGTAGCCCGGGCGAGGAGCGGCGAGGAGCAGCCTGGCGAGATGACCTCGTCAGAAGGCGACGACCTCGCCGAGACGGGTGCTGAGGAAGTCGCGTTCGGCGTCGTTGTCGACCAGATCCAGCGCATCCCGGTACGCCTGCGCCGCCTCGGCGTCGCGGCCGAGCCGGCGCAGCAGGTCGGCCCGGATCGCCGGCACGTAGTGGTAGCCGGCCAGCCGCGGGTCCTGGGCGAGGGCGTCGACCTCGGCGAGCGCCACAGCCGGTCCGTCCACCATCGACACCGCCACCGCCCGGTTCAACGACACCACCGGCGAGGGCCAGCGGTCCAGCAGCATGTCGTAGAGCTGGACGATCTGTGCCCAGTCGGTCGCCTCGTAGCTGGGCGCGAGGGCGTGCAGCGAGGCGATGGCGGCCTGCAGCGCGTACCGGCCGGTGCGCCCGGTGCGGAACGTGTCGAGCACCAGGCGGCGTCCCTCGTCGATGGCGTCCCGGTCCCAGCGGGAACGGTCCTGGTCCTCCAGGCGCAACAGTCGTCCTTCAGGGTCACTGCGGGTGGCCCGGCGGGCGTCGGTGAGCAGCAGCAGCGCGAGCAGCCCGCGTATCTCCGGTTCCTCGGGTAGCAGGGCCGCCAGCATCCGGGCCAGGTGCAGCGCGCGGTCGGCCAGGTCGGCGCGGACCAGCTCGCCCCCGGTGGGCGCGGTGTGCCCGGTGGTGTAGAGCAGGTGTACGACGGCGAGCACCGTGTCGAGCCGTTCGGGCAGTTCGGCGGCCTCCGGGACCCGGTAGGGGATCCGGGCGGCGGCGATCTTCTTCTTGGCGCGGGTGACGCGCGCCGCCATGGTCGGTTCGGGGACCAGGAAGACGCTGGCGATGTCGGCGGTGCTCACGCCGCAGACCAGACGCAGGGTGAGCGCGACCTGTGCCTCCCGGGCGAGCGCCGGATGGCAGCAGGTGAAGACCAGACGCAGCCGGTCGTCCGGCACGGCGACCTCGTCCGGGAAATCCGGTTCGGGCTCGTCCCGCTCCACCAGCAGCGGCAGCTTCGCGCGGAGCACCTGCCTACGGCGCAGCACGTCGAGGGCCTTCCGGCGCGCTGTCGCGGTGAGCCACGCTCCAGGCCGATCCGGTATGCCGTCCCGGCCCCAGGTGCCGAGCGCGGCCAGGTACGCCTCCTGGACGCTCTCCTCGGCGAGGTCGAAGTCGCCGGCGACGCGCGCCGTGGCGGCGAGCACGAAGGTCCACTCGCGGCGGTGCGCGTCCGCGACGGCCCGTTCGACCTCGGCGGTCGTGGCCGGCACGAGGGTGCGCTCGCCGTCGCTCACTCGGCGGGCGGCTCGAACAGCGGCCGGACCTCCACCCCGCCGTCGATGGTGGCCGGGTTCAGCTTGGCGATCCGCACAGCGGTGTCGAGGTCGGGCGCCTCCAGCACGAAGAAACCGGCCACGACCTCCTTGGCCTCGATGAAGGGGCCGTCGGTGACGAGGTCGCTGCGGATGGCGGTGGCGGTGGTGCTCGGTTGCAGCGCGAAGCCCGTCACGATCTGCCCACCCAGCTCGGCCACCTGCGCGGGGTACCGCTCCAGCAGGGCGATGTAGTCGGGGGTGAGGTCCATCGGGTCGGCCGGTGCCGGCGAGTAGATCAGGACTGCGTACTGGGCCATGAGGTCTCCTCCATCGACTTCGGGAAAACCTAGACTGCCGGTGATGAGCGGAGAACGACGGCCCCTGGCGGCGCGGCCCCTGACCGAGCCGCACCCGACGCGGCTGCCGCCCGATCATCCCGGCCGACAGCACATTCTCACCGTGCACGCCGCTGCCCTGGCCGCCGGTGACGCCGGCTACCTCGACCCGGACACCGGCCTGTTCGTCCTCACGGCCGGATTCCTGGCCCGCCGCGGCACCTGCTGCGGCCGGGGCTGTCGCCACTGCCCGTACGTGAGCTGAGAGACCGGCTTCGGGTCAGGCGGCGGCGACGAAGACCCGGGAGGCGATCTCCCGAGGCAACCGGACGCTCTCGCCGGAGCGGTCGATCGACACGGAATCGCGCTCCTGCGCGACCGTCACCGTGGCACCCGGGTCGACGCCGGCCGCGTGCAGTTGACGGAGCACCTCGGCGTCGGTCTGTACGCTCTCGCAGATTCGGCGTACGACGACAGTGCCGGTCAGGCCGGGGAAGGCCAGGTTGCGCTCGCCGTCGATCGGCTCGGGCTCGGCCTGGCCCGGCGAGCCCAGCTCGTCCAGACCGGGGATCGGGTTGCCGTACGGCGACCGGGTCGGCCGGTTGAGCAGGTCGTAGACCCGCTTCTCGACCGCGTCGCTCATCACGTGCTCCCAGCGGCAGGCCTCTTCGTGGGCCTCCTCGTAGGGCATCCCGATCACGTTGACCAGCAGCAGCTCGGCGAGCCGGTGTTTGCGCATCACCGAGACGGCGGCGCTGCGCCCCTGCTCGGTGAGGCTCAGGTGCCGGTCACCTTCGACGGTGAGCAGGCCGTCGCGTTCCATCCGGGCGACGGTCTGACTGACCGTGGGGCCGCTCTGGCGCAGGCGTTCGGCGATCCGGGCGCGCAACGGAGGCACGCCCTCTTCCTCAAGTTCGAGAATCGTACGCAAGTACATTTCGGTCGTATCGACCAGGTCGTGAGACTTCATGGTTTCAGCGGCCCTCCAGCCTTGATGGTACCCTCCCGCGCCTCGGACGTCTGTCGCCGAACCGTAGGGAATGTCACTCATGGTGTTGACTGTGGCCCATGTCCGCTACTGACGATCTTCTGGTCGAGGCCGAGCGGCTCGCCGCCGAACTCGAAGGAACCGACCCGCCCACCCTGCTCGATGTCCGCTGGCGCCTGGCCGGGGCACCGGGACGGGACGACTACCTGGCGGGACACCTGCCGGGTGCCGTCTTCGTCGACCTGGACACCGCGCTCTGCGGCGCTCCCGGCCCGGCCGGGCGGCACCCGCTGCCCGAACCGGTCGCGCTAGAGGCGGCGTTGCGGGCGGCCGGCGTGCGGGCCGGTCATCCCGTGGTGGTGTACGACGGCGGCGACGGCATGTCGGCGGCCCGAGCCTGGTGGACGCTGCGCTGGGCGGGGCATCGACCGGTCCGGCTGCTGCACGGCGGCTACCCGGCCTGGACGGCGGCCGGCCTGCCGGTCAGCACCGACCAACCCGCTCCGAGGCCGGGCGATGTGACGGTTCGTCCGGGTGCCCTGCCGGTTTTGGACGCCGCGGCTGCCGCCCGTCTGGCGGCCGGCGACGGTGTCCTGATCGACGTGCGGGCCGCGCCACGCTACCGGGGCGAGCACGAGCCCATCGATCCGGTCGCCGGCCACATCCCCGGCGCGGTGAATCTGCCCGCACCCGAGTACGTCGCCGAGGGACGCTTCCCGGCTGCGGAGGCGCTGCGGGACCGTTTCGCCGCTGCCGGCGTGGCCGCCGAGGCGCCGGTCGGGGCGTACTGCGGATCCGGGGTGACCGCGGCCCAGGCCGTGTTCGCGCTACATCTGGCTGGCCGCGCGGACGCCGCGCTCTACGTCGGCTCGTGGAGCAACTGGGTCGCCGACCCGGACCGACCGGTGGCGACCGACCCGACGCCTGACCGGTCCGACGCCTGACCGGCCGCGTCGGCGACCGGAGGGCGCGGACCGGGGGCAACGTGTGACCGGCCGGCGGCCCGGCTGCCGGACCGCCAACCGGCCCTCGTGCGACCATGGGCAGATGTCCGACGACACGGTGGTGGTGTGGGACGAGTCGCTGCTCGCCTACGACCTCGGTGACCACCCGCTGGATCCGGTCCGGGTGGAGTTGACCATCGCACTCGCCCGGGAACTGGGCATCCTGGAACGCGCCGGGGTGCGGTTGGTGCCGCCGTCGCCTGCCGACGACGCCCTGCTCACCCGGGTACACGACCCGCGCTATCTGGACGCGGTCCGGATCGCGCCGCGCGACCCGCTCTTCGCCGGGTTCGGTCTGGGCACTTCGGACAATCCCGTCTTCGACGGGATGCACGAGTCCAGCGCGTTGGTCGCCGGGGCGAGCGTGATCGCGGCCGAGGCGGTGTGGCGGGGCACGGCCCGCCGGGCGGTGAACGTCGCCGGTGGCCTGCACCACGCGATGCCCGCCCGGGCAGCCGGCTTCTGTGTCTACAACGACCCGGCGGTGGCCATCGCCCGGCTGCTCGACCTGGGTGCCGAGCGGATCGCGTACGTGGACGTCGACGTGCACCACGGCGACGGGGTGCAGCAGATCTTCTGGGACGACCCACGGGTGCTGACGGTCAGCCTGCACGAGACCCCGCTCGCCCTGTTCCCCGGCACCGGCTTCCCCGACGAGACCGGTGGCCCGAACGCCGCCGGCACCGCGGTCAACATCCCGTTGCCGCCGGGGGTCGAGGACGCCGGTTGGCAGCGTGCCTTCCACGCGGTCGTGCCCTCGGTGCTGCGGGCGTTCCGCCCACAACTTCTGTTCACCCAGTGCGGGGCGGACGCCCATCGCGTCGACCCGCTGGCCGACCTGCACCTGTCCGTCGACGGGCAGCGCGCCACCTACCTGGCGTTGCGGGCGCTCGCCGACGAGTTGTGCGACGGACGCTGGGTGGCCACCGGCGGTGGCGGGTACGCCCTGGTCGAGGTGGTGCCCCGGGCCTGGACGCATCTGCTGGCGGTGGCCACCGGCGCGCCGTTGGATCCGGCGACGCTGACCCCGCCGGCCTGGCGGGAACTGGCCACGGCCCGCCGGCCCGGCTTCGACGTACCGCTGCGGATGACCGACGACGTCGACCCGGGCTACGAGCCGTGGCAGCCCACCGGGGAGCCGAGCCCGGTGGACCGGGCGATCGCGGCGACCCGGAAGGCGGTCTTCCCGCTGCTCGGCCTCGACCCGCACGATCCGCGTGACTGACTGAGCGGGCCGGGGAGGGCCGTCCGAGGTGACCACAGCCGAACACACCGTGGACGTGCTGCTCAGCGACGGCAGCACGGTCCAGTTGCGACCGATCGCGCCGTCCGACGCACCCGAGATCGTGGCGATGCACTCCCGGTTCTCCGAACGCACCCGTTACCTGCGCTACTTCTCGCCGTACCCGCGGATCCCGGAGCGGGATCTGCGCCGCTTCGTCAACGTCGACCACCGTGACCGGGAGGCGTTCGTGGTCCTGGCCGGCGACCGGATCGTCGCCGTGGGCCGCTACGAACGGCTCGGCCCGGCCTCGCCCGACGCCGAGGTGGCCTTCGTGGTCGAGGACGCCTACCAGGGGCGGGGCATCGGATCGGTGCTGATGGAGCATCTCGCCGATGCCGCCCGCCGGGCCGGGATCGTCAACTTCGTGGCCGAGGTGCTCCCGGCCAACGGGCAGATGCTGCGGGTCTTCGCCGACTTCGGGTACCAGATCCAGCGCCAGTTCGCCGACGGGGTGGTGCACCTGAGTTTCCCGATCGCGCCCACCGAGACGACCCTGGAGGTGCAGCGCGGACGGGAGCACCGCACCGAGGCGCGGTCCATCGCCCGGCTGCTCGCCCCACGTGGCGTCGCCGTCTACGGTGCCAGTGCCACCGGTCAGGGGGTGGGGGCCGCGGTGCTCGGGCACCTGCGCGACGGCGGGTTCACCGGGTCGGTGGTGCCGGTGCACCCGAGCGCCGCGCGGGTGGCCGGGCTGCCCGCGTACCCGTCGGCGGCCGACGCCGGGCTGCCGGTCGACCTGGCGGTGGTGGCGGTGCCCCCGGAGGCCGCCGCGTCGGTGGTCGCCGACGCCGCGGCGGCCGGGGTGCACGGCCTGGTCGTGATCTCCGCCGGCTTCGCCGAGGCCGGTGTCGAAGGTGCCGCCGCCCAGCGTGCCCTGGTTCGCGCGGCCCACGCCGCGGGCATGCGGGTGATCGGCCCGAACTGCCTGGGGGTGGCCAACACCGACCCGGACGTACGCCTCAACGCCACCCTCGCTCCGCGCCTGCCGGTGCCGGGCCGGGTCGGCATCTTCAGCCAGTCCGGTGCGTTCGGCGTGGCGCTGCTGGCGGAGGCGGACCGGCGGGGGCTCGGTCTGTCCAGCTTCGTCTCGGCCGGGAACCGGGCCGATGTCTCCGGTAACGACCTGTTGCAGTACTGGCAGGACGACCCCGGCACCGACGTGATCATGCTGTACCTGGAGACCTTCGGTAACCCGCGCAAGTTCGCCCGGCTGGCCCGGCGGATCGGCCGGGACAAGCCGGTGGTGGCATTGGCGTCACCGGCCCGCCCGTCGGGTGTCGGTGACGTCGCCGGGCCGGACGCCACGGCGGTCAGCGCGTTGTTCGCCCAGTCCGGGGTGATCCGGGTGGACACCGTCGGTGAGCTGCTCGACGTCGGGGTGCTGCTGGCCAACCAGCCGCTGCCGGCCGGTGACCGGGTCGGCGTGGTCGGTAACTCCTCGGCGCTGACCGGTCTCGCGGCCACCGCCTGCGCAACCCAGGGGCTCACCGTCGCCGACGGATACCCGCGGGATGTCGGTCCGAGGGCCAGCGCGGCCGAGTTCGCCGAGGCGTTGGCCGCAGCCGCCGCCGACGATGCGGTCGACGCGCTCGTGGCGCTCTTCGCCCCGCCGCTGCCCGGCCAGTTCACCGGCACCGAGGCCGATTTCACCGCTGCCCTGCCGGCGGCGCTCTCCGGTGGCAAGCCGGCGGTGGCCACCTTCCTGGTCGGCCGTGCCCCGGCCGGGATGCCCTCCTACCCGAGCGTGGAGGAGGCGGTCCGGGCGCTGGCCCGGGTCACCGCGTACGCGCAATGGCTGCGCCGGCCCACCGGAACTCTGCCGGAACTGCCCGGCGTCGACCCGGCGGCGGCACAGGCGGCGCTGCGGGCGGACGACAGCGATGCGGAGGCGTTGCTTGCCGCGTACGGCATCGACGTGGTCGAGTCGGTGCCGGTCTCGTCGGTAGACGAGGCCGTCGAGGTGGCCACCCGGCTCGGGTTCCCGGTGGCGCTCAAGGCCGCAGCCCCGGGGTTGCGGCACCGCCTCGACCTCGGTGCGGTCCGCCTCGATCTGCCGGACGCCGCCGCCGTGCGCCGCGCCGGTGCGGAGCTGGCGGCGGCCTTCGGTCCGGACGTCCTGGTGCAGCCGATGGTGCCGCCCGGCGTGGCCTGTGTCGTGGAGTTGGTCGAGGATCCGGCGTTCGGACCGGTGGTCGGGTTCGGGCTGGGTGGGGTCGCCACCGAGCTGCTCGGTGACCGGGCGTGGCGAGCCGTGCCGTTGACCGACCGGGACGCCACCGAGCTGGTCGACGCGCCCCGGGCGGCGCCGCTGCTTCGTGGCCATCGGGGGGCCGCGCCGGTCGCCCGCGCCGCCCTGGCCGATCTGCTGTTGCGGGTCGGTCGCCTCGCCGATGACCAGCCCCGGGTCCGGGCGCTGACGTTGAACCCGGTGCTGGCCCGGCCCGACGGTCTGTCGGTGCTGCACGCGAACGTCCGGATCGGCTCCGCCGCCGTGCCGCGCCCCGACACCGGCCCCCGTCGATTGTGAGTGGGCGGCCGGTCACGCTCGGCCGGAGATCTGCTGCACCGCCCAGGCGTTGCCGTCGGGGTCGGTGAAGAAGACGAAGCCGACATTGTCCAGCGGCTCCGGCACCGGACGCGGATTCTCGCCGAGCACCTGGATCTCACTCACCTCGACGCCGCGTTCGAGTAGTTCGGTGCGGGCCTTGGCGAGGTCCGGTACGACGAGTTGCAGGCCCTTCAGCGATCCCGGTGGCATCTGCGGCACGGCGCCCTTGCCGATCACGATCGAGCAGCCCGACCCGGGTGGGGTCAACTGCACGATGCGTACGTCGTCGCCGATCACGGTGTCGTGGTCGACGGCGAAACCGAGCTGGTCGGCGTAGAAGGCCTTGGCCCGGTCGATGTCGGAGACCGGTACGACCACCACTTCCAGCGTCCAGTTCATTGCTGTCCTCCTGTTCTCGTCGCCAGCAGTCCGGCGAGGCGGGTGAAGCTCTCGGTGATCCCACGGACCATCGGGTACCGCAGGGCGACGTCGCGTCCCTCGGGGGTGGCGTAGCGCAGCGTGGTGGTGACGGTGGTCCGCCCGGCGAGCTCGGTGAACGTGTGGCTGACCAGGGTGTCGCCGGGGTACGACTGGTCGTCGAAGCGTTCGGTGCAGACGAGCTGGTGCGGAGCGGTGATCGCCCGATAGACCCCGCGTTGGACCATCCGTTGCCCGTCCGGGCCCTGCGACTCGAACCGCCAGCGCCCGCCGACCCGCAGGTCGACCTCGCAGCCGACCAGCTGCCAACCGCGTGCGCCGTACCAGCGGACGAGCAGGTCAGGGCGGGTGAAGGCGGCGAACACGAGCCGCGCCGGTGCGTCGAAGACCCGGCTCAGCACGATCTCCCGATCGCCCGGCGTGTCGACCACCAGATGGTCGTCGATCACGATGCCGCACCACCGTCCGGCGTTCCGGCCCCGAGTTGCTCTTCCTCGGCCGAACGCAGCTCGTCGAGCAGGGTGTCGAGGCGCTGGTAGCGCTCGGCCCAGTGCTCGCGGTAGGCGGCGAGCCAGGCGGTGGCCGCACGCAGCGGCGCGGCTTCGAGGCGGCACGGGCGGCGCTGGGCGTCTCGTCCCCGGCTGACCAGTCCGGCACGTTCCAGCACGCGCAGGTGTTTGGAGACGGCCGGTTGACTCATCGCGAAAGGCGCGGCGAGTTCGGTGACGGTTGCCTCGCCGGCCGCCAGCCGGGCGAGTATGGCGCGCCGGGTGGGGTCGGCGAGAGCGGCGAAGGTGGCGTCCAGGTCATTGAGCATTGCATATAACCTTCCGGTTTGATAACCAAAAGGTTTGTACCGGCTGGGGCGTCCGCACGTCAAGCGGGCACGCACGCATCGGCCCCGGCGAACCGCCGGGGCCGATGATCGAACGCTCAGCTCAGCAGGCGTACGCCTCCAACCGCTGCGCCCGCTCCGGGGCACGCAGTTTGAGCAGGGTCACCTTCTCGATCTGCCGGATCCGTTCCCGGGAGAGGCCGAACTCCCGGCCCACCTCGTCCAGGGTGCGTTGCCGACCGTCGTCGAGGCCGAACCGCAACCGGATCACGGCCTGCTCCCGCTGCGAGAGCGTGGCCAGCACGATGCTCACCTCGTTGCGCAGTTCGCCATGGGCGGCGGCGTCGCCGGGCCCGGCGGCCGGGTCGACGGCGGCGACGAAGTCACCGAGGGCGCTCTCACCGTCCTCGCCGACAGCCTGGTCCAGACTCACCGGCTCCCGGTCGTACGAGATCAGCTCGATGACCTGGAACTCCGGCACGTCGAGCGCGCGGGCCACCTCGGCGACCGTGGGCTCCCGACCCAGCGACACGGTCAACTCACGCCGGGCGCGGACCATCCGGTTCACCTGCTCGACCATGTGGACGGGGATGCGGATGGTGCGGGCCTGGTCGGCCATGGCGCGGGTGATGGCCTGTCGGATCCACCAGGTGGCGTAGGTGGAGAACTTGTAGCCCTTGGTGTAGTCGAACTTTTCGACGGCGCGGATGAGGCCGAGGTTGCCTTCCTGGATGAGGTCGAGGAACGCCATCCCCCGGCCCGTGTACCGCTTGGCGATGCTCACCACCAGGCGCAGGTTCGCCTCCAACAGGTGGTTCTTGGCGGCTCGGCCCTGCCGCGCGACCAGCTCCAGATCGGCGCGCAGCTCTTCCGAGACCGGTATGCAGGTGCTGAGCTTCTCCTCGGCGAACAGGCCGGCCTCGATCCGCTTCGCCAGGTCCACCTCCTGCACGGCGGTGAGTAGCTTCGTCCGACCGATTCCGTTGAGGTATGCCCGGACCAGGTCGGTGGAGACGCCGCGCTCGTCGGTGGCGTCCAGGTCGGTCAGGGTGTCTACGCCGTGCTCCGCCTCGGTGCCGGCGTGCGTGCGGTGTTCCGTCATCTGCTGGGCCATCTCAGTCTCCCCGTGTCCACGTCCGTGCCGTGTCCGCCGGCCTGTTGCGCCGGTGACAAACAGCTTGGCCGTCGGGGCGTAAAACGGGAGTGAGGCGATCGGGGAACCGACAGTCTGTGAGCGACCATCGGGAAAGTCGCCCGGATTGCCCGACGGTCGCTGAGCCGGCACTCGGCGACGCGTTGGCCCGGCGGTTCGGCCGGCTCGGCTTGTTGGCGCCGGTTACCGTGCCAGCGGTCGGCTGTCGGGCCGGCCTACCTGCCCGGGTGCCGGGCGATCGAGCGACGGAGGCAATCGTGGTGTTCAAACGGCTCATGCAGGCGATGGGAGTCGGTGGTCCGTCGGTGGAGACGGTGCTGTCGAATCCGAACTGCCGGCCGGGCGGCCACCTGGAGGGCAGCATCGCGGTCACCGGGGGTGACCATGGAGTCGACGTGTCCTACGTGGCCCTGGGGCTGCTCACCCGGGTGGAGGTGGAGAGCGGCGACAACGAGTACGCCACCAATCAGGAGTTCCAGCGGCAGCAGGTCACCGGCCCGTTCCGGCTGGAGGCGGGGCAGCGCTACGACATCCCGTTCCGGTTCGAGGTGCCGTGGGAGACCCCGCTCACCGAGCTGTACGGGCAGCACCTGCACGGGATGACCATGGGTCTGCGTACCGAACTGGAGGTGGCCCGCGCCGTCGACAAGGGCGACCTGGACGCGGTGGCGGTGCACCCGTTGCCGGCCCAGGAGCGCCTGCTGGATGCGCTGCTGCGGCTCGGTTTCCGGTTCGCGCGAGCCGACGTGGAGCGCGGGCACATCTACGGTGTCCACCAGACGTTGCCGTTCTACCAGGAGATCGAGTTCTACCCGCCCCCGCAGTACGCGGGCGCGATGAAGCAGCTGGAGGTCACCTTCGTCACCGACCCCCGGCAGGTGCAGGTGGTGTTGGAGCTGGACAAGCGGGGTGGGTTGTTCACCGAGGGCCGCGACGTCTTCGGTCGCTTCGCCGTCGAGCACGCCTCGGCGGCCAACACCGACCTGGTCGCCCAGCTCGACGGCTGGCTGCGTCAGTCGCTGCAACGCCGCGGCCTCTTCGGCTGAACTCCGCGATCCCGCGCCGTACCTCAGTGCCAGTTGCTGATCTGCACGTCGTGCGGCGCGGGCTCGCCCTTACCGGTCTCGACCAACTGCTTGAGACTCATCAGGTAGATCGCCCACTTGGTGCTGCAGTGGTACATGAACTCCACCGGCTCCTGCCAACCCTCGTGGCGGAACAGCACGATGGTGAAGTCGTTCTCCCGCTTCAGCTCGAAGCGGACCCGGGTGCCGATCCACTCCTCGGGGCCGTCGACGACCTCCCAGAGCACCAGCTCGGCCGGCCGGCTCTCCAGGACCTTCATGTCGAAGCCGCCCGGGATGAACCGGAACCGGAGCACACCGCCGACCTCACCGTCGCCGTCCGTGTCCTTCGTCCACCAGTTCGCGAGCCCGTCGACGGTGGTCAGGGCCGCGTACACGTCCTCGGGATCCGACGTGACGCCGACCCGGTGCAGGATGTCCAGCATCTTGATACCTCTTTGTCTCGGTAGGAGGCCCGAACATGGGCAGGGTGAGTCACGCCGCCACGGACATGGCGGCGATTCGTCAGGTGTGGTTCAGCTCCGCTGGTCGCGCTGGATCGCCTCGGCGATCCGCTTGATCCGTCGCAGCCGTGCGTCCCAGGTCGCGCCGACCGCCGACAGTTGCGCGACCGCGCGGGCGAGTTGTGCCTCGTCAACCTCGTAGCGGCGCTCCCGGCCGGCCGGCGTGCCGTGGACCAGTCCGACCCGGCCGAGTACGCCGAGGTGTTTGGCGACCGCCTGCCGGGTGACCGGCAGCTGGTCGCTCAGCGTGGTCGCCGTACCGCCGCCGTCGGCCAGTAGCAGGTCGAGCATCCGCCGCCGGGTCGGGTCCCCGACGGCGGACCAGAGGTCGTCGTCGACACCGACACTCATCGAGCCGACACCAGCCGGGCCACGTAGTCGACGAGGCGGGGCAGGAAGTGGTCCCAGCCGGTGACGTGGTCGCGGTAGTGCTCTTCGAGCACGGCGGCCTCCCAGCCCCGCTCCCGGAACCCGGTCTCGGTGAGGCGCAGCAGCGTACCCCTGCCCGACGGGACCAGGTCGAAGGTCACCAGGAGCGAGTTGCTCGGCGTCGCGACGGCGAGATCGTCGTACACCCACCGGAACGAGAACCGCCGGGGCGGGTCGGCCGCCACCACGGTCAGCGGCATGACCTCGGTGTTGGGCGGCTCACCGAAGGAGATGGTCCCGGTGGCGCCGGGGACCGGATCGAGATCGGCGTCGTCCGGCCACCACTGCCGGAGATGTTCGGGGGCCGTGACGACCTCGTAGACCACCTCCGGTGTGGCGTCGATGTGGATCTCCCGCTCGATGCTGCCGTACTCCATGCGTTCCTCCAGACATGCAACCTGTGGTTGCGTCTGACTCTAGGGCTCGCGGTCGACATGTGCAACCAATGGTTGCGTTACAGCTCCAGAAGGATGGTGCATGGACCGACGTTGACGCTCTCCACCAGCATGTGCGCGCGGAAGCGGCCGGTCTCGACCGTCGCGCCGCGCTGGCGCAGCGCCCGCACCGTCTCGTCGACGAGCGGTTCCGCCACCTCGGCCGGGGCGGCCGCGGTCCAGGTGGGCCGACGGCCCTTGCGCGCGTCGCCGTAGAGGGTGAACTGGCTGACCACGAGGATCGGCGCGGCTGCATCCGCCGCCGACCGCTCGTCATCCAGGATGCGTAACTCGTGCACCTTGCGAGCCATCGTCCGGGCAGTCTCCGGGGTGTCGGTGTGGGTCACCCCGAGCAGCACCAGCAGCCCATCGTCGATCGCGCCGACCACCTCGCCATCGACGGTCACGCTGGCCCGGCCGACCGTCTGCACCACTGCCCGCATCAGGCGATCTCCGGCGCGATGAAGCCCCGCTCCACCAGGTGCGCCACGATCGGCCCGGCCGCCTCGGCCAGTTCGTCGACGGCCACGTCGTGCGCGACGGCGAGCAGCGCGAGCTGGTCACGCAGCGGCAACCGCCCGTCGGCCCCGCCCACCAGGGCCAGCACCAGCGGGTCGATCTCCTCGGTCCACCGCAGTCCGTTCGGTAGGGCGAGGACCTGTCGGTCCACCGCCCAGCCCTCGGAGCCCATCGTCGCCTCCTGGCGCAGCTGAAGCCCGTCGGCGGCGCGGTAGCGGGCGGCCAGCAGGCCCTCGGTGTCGCGTACGCGCAGCCAGTCCTGCCGGTCGAACCAGTCGGCGATCCGATCACCCATCGGTGGTTGCACCCGCTGGCGCAGATCCTCCACCCGCAGCACCGGTTCGTCACGGTCGCTGCGGCGCAGCGAGACGATGCCGAAGCCGATCGCTTCCACCTTGTGCGCGTCGAACCAGTCGAGCCAGTCCGCCATCCGTTGCGGGTCGGTGGCCTCCCCGACATCGGTCAGCCACAGGTTGACGTACGCCATCGGGTCGGCGACCTCGCGCTGGATGACCCAGGCGTCCAGGCCGGTGCCGGCGAACCAGCCGGCGACCCGTTCGCCCCAGTCCTCGCCGGCCACGTGCACCCAGTTGGCGAGGTACTGCATGGTGCCGCCTTCGGTGAGCAGGCCCGGGGCGGCGGCGGCCAGCTCGGCGCCGATCGCGTCGCCGACCCGACCGGAGTCGCGGTAGACATGGGTGGTGGTGCCCGGCCCGACCACGAAGGGCGGGTTGCTCACCACGAGGTCGAACTGCCGGCCGGCGACCGGGGCCACCAGGTCGCCATGCAGCAGCTCCCAGTCCTGGCCGTTGAGGGCGGCGGTGGTGGCGGCGAAGCGCAGCGCCCGCCGGGACACGTCGGTGGCGGTGACCCGCCGGGCGTGGGTGCCCAGATGCAACGCCTGCACGCCCGAGCCGGTACCCAGGTCCAGCGCGCTGGCCACCGGTCGCCGTACGGCTGCGCCGATCATCGTCTGCGTCGCCCCGCCGATCCCGAGCACGTGTTCGGCGTGCAGCGGGCGGCCGGGGCGGGCGCTGGCCGGCACGTCCGCGAGGACCCACCAGTCGTCGCCGTACGGCTCCAGGTCTATACCCATCCGCAGCCCGTCGCCGTGCCGTTCGACAAGTCCCGCGTCGAGCGCGTCGGTGAGCGGCAGTGGCGCCAGCGCGGCGGCGACCGCGGCTTCGGGCTCGGTCTGCTCGCAGATGAACACCCGGATCAGGGTGGCGAGGGGATCACGGTCGGCGGTGGCGCGCAGCGCGGCCCGGAAGTCGTTGCGGGCGACGCCACCGGTCGCCTGTGGGCCGAGCCGTGTGGCGATGCCGTTGGCGGTGAAGGAAGCCCGGGTCAACGCGGTCCGCAGCGCTTCGACGCCGGCGGGGGAGAGCAGCATGTCGTGTCCGTCCACACCGCCATCCTGCCTGGTGGCGTCGGGTCCGGAGACCACCGCCCGTGACATGACAGATCGATCGAAAAACATCTCTGTTATATCCGTCGATCTAACGCTAGCATTCCTCCAACTCAGTCCAGGGTGCGGACCGCCCGGCCAGAAGCCCGGTCGGCCGCCCAGGTAAGGGAGGCACGATGTCCTCAGGGTCCACCGCGCGACGGCAGCTCATCCGGGCGCTCGCCGTCGTCGCCACCGCGGCGGCCGTCTCGGCGGCCGGCACCACCGCGGCGGTCGCCGCGCCCACCGGCGAGATCCGTGGTGCCGGCGCGTCGAACGCGGTCAGCGGCAGCTACCTGGTCGTCCTGCGAACCGACGCCGTCGGTGCCGCCGGCTCGTCGACGGCTCGGTCCGCCGTTCCGGACCGGGCCAGCGCCCTGGTCAAGCGGTACGGGGGCAGCGTCTCCGACACCTACAGCGCCGCGCTCACCGGCTTCGCGGCCAAGATGACCGCCACCCAGGCGGCCCGCCTGGCCGCCAACCCGGCGGTGGCCTACGTGGAGCAGGACCAGGTGGTGACCATCCAGGCGACCCAGACCAACCCGACCTGGGGCCTGGACCGCATCGACCAGCGGAACCGGCCGCTGAGCGGCACCTTCACCTACCCGAACACCGCCTCGAACGTGCGGGCGTACATCATCGACACCGGCATCCGGACCACCCACGGCCAGTTCGGCGGCCGGGCCACCTGGGGCACCAACACCGTGGACAGCAACAACACCGACTGCAACGGCCACGGCACCCACGTCGCCGGCACCGTCGGCGGGTCAACGTACGGCGTGGCCAAGGGCGTCCGCCTGATCGCGGTGAAGGTGCTCAACTGCTCCGGCGGCGGCACCACCACCAGCGTGGTCAACGGGGTGAACTGGGTGACCGCCAACGCGGTGAAGCCGGCCGTGGCGAACATGAGCCTGGGCGGCGGCGCCAGCACCTCCATCGACAACGCGGTGCGCAACTCGATCGCCTCCGGCGTCAGCTACGCCGTCGCGGCGGGCAACTCCAGCGCCAACGCCTGCAACTACTCGCCGGCCCGGACCTCGACCGCGATCACCGTCGGCTCGACCACCAGCAGCGACGCCCGGTCCTCCTTCTCCAACTACGGCTCGTGCGTGCACATCTTCGCGCCGGGGTCGAGCATCCCGTCGGCCTGGCACACCAGCAACACCGCGACCAACACCATCAGCGGTACGTCGATGGCCTCGCCGCACGTGGCCGGCGCCGCCGCTCTCGTGCTCGGCGCCAACCCGTCCTACTCGCCGGCTCAGGTCAAGAGCTACCTGGTCAACAACGCCACCACCGGCGTGGTGTCCAGCCCGGGCAGCGGTTCCCCGAACCGCCTGCTGTTCGTGGTGAACTGATCCTCAAGTGATAAACCGGCCCGGCGGACGGTGCGAACCGACCCGCCGGGCCGAGTCACGTCCTCGGTGCGCCGGACCCGGTTCGGGTCGAGGTGGGTGTCAGCGCACGTCGCGGCTCCGCCTACGGGCAGGATGAGGGCATGACGCTCGTACTGCCCATCGACCCGGAGGCGAACCAGCTGCTGGCCCGCGACCCGCTGGCCCTGCTCGTTGGCATGGTGCTCGACCAGCAGGTCTCGATGGAGAAGGCATTCTCCTCGCCGTACGTGCTGGCCCAGCGGCTCGGACACGACCTGGACGCCCGGGAGCTGGCCGACTTCGATCCCGAGGCCCTGGTGGCGATCTTCGCCCAGCCACCCGCGCTGCACCGCTTTCCCAAGGCGATGGCGGCCCGCGTGCAGGAGGTGTGTCGGGTGTTGGTCGAGCGCTACGACGGCGATGCCACCCGGCTCTGGGCGGACCCGGCCGACGGTCGTGAGCTGCTCGGGCGGCTCACCGCCCTGCCCGGATTCGGCCGGCAGAAGGCCCAGATCTTCCTCGCGCTGCTCGGTAAGCGGTTCGGGGTGCAGCCGCCGGGCTGGCGGGAGGCGGCCGGCCACTACGGCGATCCGGAGGCCCATCGGTCCGTCGCCGATGTGACCGATGCCGAGTCACTGCGCCTCGTTCGGGAGTACAAACAGCAGATGAAGGCGGCGGCGAAGGCGGGCGCGCGGGCGGACTGACCGGGCCGCCTCCGACGATGGCAGGGGGCGTTCGATGGCGCAGCGGGGCGGCGCGCTGCTGCGTGGTGAGAACGGAACGTCGCGGGCCACCTTCCTGGAACTCTTTCTCGACCTGGCCCTCGTCTTCGCCCTGACCCGGGTCTCGGTCCGCTACATCGACGAGGTCGAGCACGGGCTCACCGTGCTGGGCTTCCTGGAGACCTTGATCCTCTTCCTCGCGTTGTGGCACGTCTGGACGTTGATCAACTGGGTCACCAGCCGGTACGAGCCGGACGCCCTGACGATCCAGCTCGTCGTGGTCGGCACGATGTTCGGCAGCCTGGTGATGGCCGTCACCCTGCCCCGCGGGTTCGAGGAGCGGGCGCTGGCGTTCGTGGTGGCCTACCTGGTGACGGTGATCGGCCGCCCGCTGCTGATCGCCGCCGTGCTGGGTCGACATCCGCGCCGTACCGTGCCGTGGCGACTGGCCGCCTGGGCGGTGGTGGCGGGGGTGTTCTGGCTGGCCGGTGCGCTCGGCCCCGCCGACCTGCGGTTCGGGCTGTGGGCGCTGGCCATCACCATCGACCTGGCCGGATACCTGCTGGGTTGGCCGGTGCCCGGGCTGGGCCGGGCGCCGGTCTCGGCATGGCGGATCGCCGGCGAGCACATCGCGGAGCGCTACCAGCAGATCTTTCTCATCGCGCTGGGCGAGACGATCCTGGTCATCGGGATCACCTACAGCGGCGAGGGATTCGGCTGGTTGGCGGCGGCGGCCTTCACGGTCGCCTTTCTCACCACCGCGTTACTCTGGCGGATCTACTTCCACCGGGCCGGTCACCTGCTCGTCGAGGCGCTGCGGATGGCCCGGTCGCCCGGTCGGCTCGGTGCCTCCGCCTCGACCACGCACCTGGTCATGGTGCTCGGCGTGCTGCTCACCGGAGTGGGTTACGAGTTGGTCATCGTGAAGCCGTTCGACCGGGTCGAGCCGGCGTGGCTGATCTTCATCGTCGGCGGGCCGGCCCTGTTTCTGCTGGGTCGGACCCGTTTCGAGTACGAGATCTTCGCCCGGGTCTCCCGCCGACGGGTGCTGATGATGCTCGTGCTGGTCGGGTCCGCTCCGCTGCTCCTGCTCGGCACGCCGATGCTGGCGCTGTCCGTGGTCGCCGGTGGGCTGGCCGTGGTGGCCGTCGTGGACGGGCTGCGGGCTCGTGACCAGCCGATGGAGCCGTCGGCATCCCCGCTGGACCGCCCGGATCCGGGTGACGCCAACTTCCCGACCTGACCCGCGCGCCACGGACCGCCCGACGCGGGTCGCCGAAGTTGGTTGACGATTCCGTCAGGCGGCGCTCGGATGAGCGAGGGAGGCGATGGCCCGCCGAACGTCGGCCAGCGAGACGGTCGCCGAGTCGTCCAGGTCGGCCAGGCCCGCCTCGATCCACTGCCGCATCAGCGTCGTCACGCCGATGCCCCGGGCGTCGGCGGCGGCCCGAACCCGTTCGTACGTCTCCAGTGGCAGCCGGACCGACCGGCTGACCATTGGGGTCTCGGTGTCGGGGGCGGGCAGCCCCACCGCCTGGCTCTCGTCGATCAGATCGGCGATCCGGTCGCCGCCGCCGTGGAACTGCTTGATCGCGTCGTGACGGTCCATCGTCACCGCCTCCTCGTCTCCGGAGAATTCCGCACGGCCTCGTCGTAGCGTTTTGCCTCGACGTCGCTCAACTCGCGGGCGGAGAGGACGTCCCAGTCGTTGTCGGCGCCGTCGGTCTCGGCCAGCAGCACGGCCACCCGGCGTCCGCGGGCGGTGGGGGCGTAGACCACCATCACGTCATCGCCGAGGTGGCGGATCACCCGCCGGCCGCTGTGCAGCGCCTCCCAGACTTCCCCCGGCGTGACGTCGTAGACCCGCAGATTGGCCAGCGCCTCGTCGGTGAAGCTGAACCTGCTGCCCACGCGGCGAGCGTACCACGGGCGTAACACGAAATTCGGGAGCGACGAACCTCGTCGCTCGCCCGGTCAGAGTGACAGGATGGAGTGCGACCCCTCCGGAGGAGGTACCACGGGTGAAGCGTCAGGCTTACCAGCCGATCCTCATCACCGACGCCTCCCGCAGCCAGGATGATCAACTGACCAGCCGGCAGCGGCGTTACGTCGTGATGATGGGTGTCCGCGTCGCCTGCGTGATCGTCGGCGCGATCCTGGTCGGCGTGGGGGCACCACTGCTCTGGCTCTGGCTGCCCCTGGTCGCGCTGGGCATGGTGCTCATCCCGTGGCTCGCGGTGCTGCTGGCCAACGACCGGCCGCCCAAGGAGCGCCACCGCCTCGCCAACCGCTTCTCGGCCCGTTCGGCCACCGAGGCGGTGCCGCCCCCGATGAGCCTCGCCGCCGAGGAGCGGCCACACAAGATCATCGACGCCGAGCCCTGACCCCACCTCGGCCGGGTCTCGTTCAGCCACTCCTTCCGCCGGGTGGATCAGCCGTTCTATCTGCGCCGGTCTGGCTCAACGAGCCGGTCGGGCACCGACCTGCGCCACCGCTGCGGCACCGAGATCCGCGGCCCGGGCCAGGGCGGTGTCCGGCGTCGCCCCGGCCAGCCAGGCGCTCAACAGGCCCGCTGCGAAGGCGTCACCTGCCCCGGTCACGTCCCGCACCGCCACCCGGTGAGCCGACGAGGTGACGATCGCGTCGTCCCGGTCGACCCAGACCGCGCCGGCACCGCCGCGCTTGACCACCACCCGGCGGGCCACGGTGACAAGAGCCCTGGCCTGTGCCGCCGGTTCCAGCCTCCCGGCCAGCACGGTGGCCTCGTCGACGTTCACCAGCAGCAGGTCGACCTCGCGTACCCAGTCCAGGAAGGCCGCCGCCCCGACCGCCCGCAGCGGTGCCGCGGAGGCCGCGTCGACACTTGTGGTGAGGCCGCGTTCGCGCGCGCCGGCCAGCGCCCGCAGGCCGGCCGGTCGGGAGTCCGCGTCCAGCAGGGTGTACCCGGACAGGTGCAGGTGCGTGGCGTCCGGCGCACCGTCCAACGCCGCGTCCACGTGGTCGGGACGCAGCAGTACGTTCGCCCCGCGCTCGGTGACCATCGTGCGCTCGTCACCGGCCGCCAGCACGATCACCGTGCCGGTGGCAACCCCGACGATCCGCTGTACGGCGCAGTCGACCCCGGCGCTGATCAACTCCGTCACCCGGTCACGGCCGGCGTCATCGTCACCGACCGCACCCACCAGGGTCACCGCTACCTCCTCGGCGGCCAGCCAGGACGCGGTGTTGGCCGCCTGCCCACCTCCGGTGGACCTGATCGCCGCCGGGGTGTCGGATCCGGGTGCCAACGGGCCGGCGAGCACCGCCACCACGTCCGTGACCACGTCACCGACGACCAGGACGCGGCCGGTCCCGGCTCGGCCCGCTCCGCTGCCGTTTTCGGTCACCCCGGTCACGCCGAGGGGTCGGCCCGGCGCTGGGCGGCGGCGACCGCGATCCGGGCGGCCAGGTCGGCGTTGCGCAGGATGATCCGGACGTTGACCGCCAGGCTGGCACCCTGCGTCGCGGAGTGGAAATGGGCCAGCAGGTACGGCGTGACGGCCTTGCCGGTCACCGCGTCGCGCTCCAGCAGGGCGAGACCCTCGGTGAGCGTACGGTCGTGCAGGTCCGGGTCGAGCTGCTCGTCGGTGGGCAGCGGGTTGGCGACGATCAGCCCACCGTGGTGCGCGCGGTGCTGCTCGCGGGCGGCCAGCACATCGGCGACCAGTTCCGGGGAGTCGACCGACCAGTCCAGATCGAAGCCGCCGTCGGTGATGAAGAAGCCCGGGAACCGGCGGGTCCGATAGCCCACCACGGCCACCCCGAGGGTCTCCAGCCGTTCCAGGGTGGCACCGACGTCGAGGATCGACTTCACCCCGGCACAGACCACCGCGATCGGCGTACGCGCCAGGGTGACCAGGTCGGCGGACTCGTCGAAGGTCTGCGCCGCCTCGCGGTGCACCCCGCCCAGCCCGCCGGTGGCGAACACGCCGATACCGGCCGCGGCCGCTACGGCGCTGGTCGCGGCCACGGTGGTCGCACCGTCCGCGCCGGTGGCGGCGGCCACCGCGAGATCGCGTACGGAGAGTTTGGTCACCCCGTCGGCGGTGGCCAGCCGGGTCAGCTCGGCGTCGTCGAGCCCGACCACGAGTTCGCCGGCGACCATGCCGATGGTGGCCGGCACCGCGCCGGCGTCCCGAACGGCCTGTTCGATCTGCCGGGCCACCCGGAGATTGTCCGGCCGGGGCAGGCCGTGCGAGACGATGGTGCTCTCCAGAGCGACCACGGGACCCTGCTCGCGCAGTGCCCGGGCCACTTCGGTGCCGTAGCGAAGATGAAAGTCGGTCACAATCGCTCACCGTACGCCCGCCACCCGGGTCACCTCAGGTGGACCGGGTGAGGGTGACCTGCCAGACTTGTCGGTCGGAGGTGCAGACGTGAGTACACAGATCCTCGAGCGTCCCGAGCTGAAGGACGCCGACACCGGTCCGGAGATGTTCCATTACGTCCGGAAGGAAAAGATCGCCGAAAGTGCCGTCATGGGCACCTTCGTCGTGGCGCTGTGCGGGGAGAAGTTCCCGGTGACGAAGACGCCCAAACCGGGTTCGCCGGTCTGCCCGAAGTGCAAGGAGATCTACGACTCGTACCGCGAGTGACAGCCGCGGCCCGTCCGGCGGCCGGCGTAACCTGCGGCGGTGACCACCTCCACCGCCCTGCTCCTGGCTGACCTGGCCGGGGTCGCGGTCTTCGCCGCCTCGGGGGCCTCCGCGGCGGTGGCCAAACGGCTCGACCTCTTCGGCGTGGTCTTCGTCGGCTTCGTCGCCGCCCTCGGCGGCGGGATCGTGCGGGACCTGGTCATCGACGAGGTTCCGCCGCTGGCCTTCGCCGACTGGCGCTACGCGGGCACCGCCGCCGTGACCGCCGCGGCGATCTTCTGGCTGCATCCGCAGTTCGCCCGGCTGCGCACCACCGTCCTGGTGCTGGATGCGGCCGGGCTCGGCCTGTTCACCGTCGCCGGCACCCTCAAGGCCCTCGACGCCCAGGTCCCGGCGGTCGGCGCCTGCCTGATCGGCATGATCACCGCGATCGGTGGCGGACTCGTCCGCGACCTGCTCACCGGCGAGATCCCGGTGGTGCTGCGGCGGGAGATCTACGCCGTCGCGTCGCTCGTCGGTTCGATCGTGGTGGTGCTCCTGTACGGCCTCGACCACACCGGGCCGATCCCGCTCACCGCCGCCGTGGTGCTGGTCTTCGGCGTACGCCTGGTGGCCCTGCGTCGGCGCTGGTCGGCGCCGGTGGCGACGGTGCGACCGCCGCGTACCGGCCTGCCGGGGCCGCCGCCGGGGTGAGCCCGCAGTGGCGAACGGCACCCCGGTGACGGGTGTGGCGTCGCGTGGGCGGCCCGGCGGCCGCTGGTTATGCTGAGTCGGCCTTCGCGGCTCGGCTGCGCGGAGGCATTTTCGTGGGGCGACCGCCGTGCCCCTCGGCCCGGGTCCGCCGGCCTGCGGCCGGGATATCCCGTGGCCGGAGAGGAGCGAACGCGTGGCAGTCCGGACGCCGGCGCTCGAGACGTTCCCACCCCTGCGCTCCTGGCAGCGCAGGGCTCTGGTGGAGTACCTGCGCCGTCGGGCTGAGGACTTCACCGCGGTCGCCACCCCGGGGGCCGGAAAGACCACCTTCGCCCTGCGGATCGCCGCCGAACTGCTCGCCGACGGCAGCGTCGAGGCGGTCACCGTGGTCGCGCCGACCGAGCACCTGAAGACGCAGTGGGCCGAGGCGGCGGCCCGGGTGGGCATCCAACTCGACGCCGCGTTCCGCAACGCCGACCTGCACTCCTCGGCGGACTTCCACGGTGCCGTGGTGACCTACGCACAGGTCGGGATGGCACCACACGTGCACCGGCGGCGCACCATGACCCGACGGACCCTGGTCATCCTCGACGAGATCCACCACGCCGGTGACTCACGCACCTGGGGTGACGGGGTGAAGGCGGCCTTCGAGCCCGCGGTGCGCCGGCTGATGCTGACCGGTACGCCCTTCCGGTCCGACGACAACCCGATCCCGTTCGTCAGCTACGAACGGGGCGGCGACGGCCTGTTGCGCTCCCGGGCCGACTCGGTCTACGGCTACAGCGACGCGCTGCGCGACGGCGTGGTGCGGCCGGTGCTGTTCCTGGCGTACTCCGGGGAGACCCGGTGGCGGACCAACGCCGGGGAGGAACTGGCGGCTCGGCTGGGCGAGCCGATGACGCAGGATCTCATCGCCCAGGCGTGGCGTACCGCCCTGGACCCGGCCGGCGACTGGATGCCTCAGGTGCTGCGGGCGGCGGATGCCCGGCTGACCGTGCTGCGGGAGGCGGGCATGCCCGACGCGGGCGGCCTCGTCATCGCCAGCGACCAACAGACGGCCCGCTCGTACGCCAAACTCATCGAGCAGGTCACGGGGGAGCGGGCGGCCGTCGTACTCTCCGACGACGCGGGCGCCTCGGCCCGGATCGCGACGTTCGCGGCGTCCGAGCAACGGTGGCTGGTCGCGGTGCGAATGGTCTCCGAAGGCGTCGACATCCCCCGGCTGGCCGTCGGCGTGTACGCGACAAGTGCCAGCACCCCGCTGTACTTCGCGCAGGCGATCGGGCGCTTCGTCCGGGCCCGACGCCCGGGGGAGACCGCATCGGTCTTCCTGCCCAGCGTGCCGCACCTGCTCGGGCTGGCCAGTGAGATGGAGGCCGAGCGCGACCATGTGCTCGGCAAGCCCAAGGACCGCGAGGGCTTCGACGACGAGTTGCTGGACCGGGCCCAGCGCGATGAGCAGGCCAGCGGTGAACTGGAAAAGCGTTTTGCCGCGCTGTCCGCCACCGCCGAGCTGGACCAGGTGATCTTCGACGGTGCCTCGTTCGGTACGGCGGCCCAGGCTGGCACCCCCGAGGAGGAGGAGTACCTGGGCCTGCCCGGGCTGCTCACCTCGGAACAGGTGGCGTCGTTGCTCGCCAAGCGGCAGGCCGATCAGCTCGCTGCCCAGCGACGCCGGGCGACCGAGCGACGGACGGATTCCGCAGCGCCGGCGGCAGCCCCGCCCGCACCGATGAGCGCCGCCCAGCGCCGGGTGGCCCTACGTCGCCAACTCAACGCCCTGGTCGCCGCCCAGCACCACCGCACCGGCCAGCCACACGGAAAGATCCACGCTGAGCTGCGCCGCATCTGTGGCGGTCCCCCCAGCGCCCAGGCCACCATCGAGCAACTAGAAGAACGCATAGCCACCGTGCAAACCCTCTGACCGATCCCTGCCTCCACCGCCCCGCTCTTGTAGGGGTTGATCAAGAAGTTTGCGTCGCTGTCCGTGCGGTTTCGTGACACAAACTTCTTGATCAACACGGTGAGTCGGGGTTGGGCGGGTGGGGGGTATGGGTAAAGCCGGCCGGAGACATCCTGGGGATGTCTCCGGCCGGCTTTATGTCGGGTTTTGCTGAGCCCTCAGTTGGCCATCAGGTCAGCGCCGCGCCAGGTGAACTCCGGGTCCGTCGCGTACCGTACGGTGATCTTGACGAGATCCTCGGCGTACTTGTTGGCGTGGTGCCCACAGAACACCAGCTCACTGCCACCCGCCAGGGTGATCCGGAGCTTGCCGGCGGCATTGCAGCGGTCGCACCGTTCATCGGCGGCCGGGGGGCTCACCGTCTCGGGCGGCGGCGTGAGGGTCGGGGTCATCGCCTTCCTCCTCTGGTCGTCACCGATGAACACTCTCTTCGGTCTTGGTCACCTATCGTGCAACACCCTTGTCGGGCCTCGCCTTCCCTGTGTGCCCGCGGGGGACCGAGGTCACACCTGGCACGGACAGTGTGCCGTGCACCCAGGGTGCCACGTCAACGATCACATTCGTGCAACCACCCGATCACCATCCGGCGATGTACGCCAGGTGGTCAAAACGGCACGATCAGTTGACGGATGCTGATCAGTCGAGGTAGTCGCGGAGCACCTGGGAGCGGGAGGGGTGCCGGAGCTTGGACATCGTCTTGGACTCGATCTGCCGGATCCGCTCGCGAGTCACGCCGTAGACCTGGCCGATCTCGTCCAGGGTACGCGGCTGGCCGTCGGTGAGCCCGAACCGCAGACGTACCACACCCGCCTCACGCTCGGACAACGTCTGCAGCACCTGCTGGAGTTGGTCCTGAAGCAGGGAGAACGAGACCGCGTCGACGGCGACCACCGCCTCCGAGTCCTCGATGAAGTCACCGAGCTGGCTGTCGCCCTCGTCGCCGATGGTCTGGTCGAGCGAGATGGGCTCCCGGGCGTACTGCTGGATCTCCAGCACCTTCTCCGGTGTGATATCCATCTCCTTGGCCAACTCCTCCGGAGTGGGCTCACGGCCCAGATCCTGGAGCAGCTCGCGCTGGATCCGACCCAGCTTGTTGATCACCTCGACCATGTGGACGGGGATGCGGATGGTGCGGGCCTGGTCGGCCATGGCGCGGGTGATGGCCTGTCGGATCCACCAGGTGGCGTAGGTGGAGAACTTGTAGCCCTTGGTGTAGTCGAACTTTTCGACGGCGCGGATGAGGCCGAGGTTGCCTTCCTGGATGAGGTCGAGGAACGCCATCCCCCGGCCCGTGTACCGCTTGGCCAGCGAAACGACCAGGCGGAGGTTCGCCTCCAGGAGGTGGTTCTTGGCCCGCTCGCCGTCCCGGGAGATCCACAGCAGGTCGCGCTGCATGTCCCGGACGAGCTTCTCCTCGCCCTCGTCGGCGGCCCGCAGCCGCTCCGCGGCGTAGAGCCCGGCCTCGATCCGCTTGGCCAGCTCCACCTCCTGCTCGGCGTTGAGCAGCGGAACCTTGCCGATCTGCTTGAGGTACGCCCGGACCGAGTCCGCCGAAGCGGTCAGCTCGGCGTCCCGACGCGCCTGCTTGAGCGCCTCGGACTCCTCGTCGTCCCACTCGAAGTCGTTGTCGGTGGCGGAGTTCGCCGCGTCGGTCGCGGCGGCCTGGGCCAGCTCCGCCGGCTCCTCGACCACGACGTCCTCGATCTCGGCGGCGAGTTCCTCGGGATTGACCTCGCCCTCGGCCGCCTCGCCCTCGGCACCCTTGGCCGGTTTCGCCGCGCCCGCCGCAGCGGCCACGGTGGCCTTGGTGGCCCGGGTGGACTTCTTGGCCGGCGCGGCGGCCTTGGCGGCCACTCCCGCGGTGGTGCCGGCGGCCTTGCGTGAGGTCGCCTTCCGTGGCGCCGGCGCCGGCGCCTCCTCGGCGGCGGGCGCCTGCTTCGGGGCGGGCGCGGCCGCCTTCTTGGTCGTCTTGGCGGTGGTGGCTCGGGACGCGGGGGTGGCGGACCGGGCGGCGGCGACCCGTCGGCGGGTGCTGGCCGAGCCGTCGACCACGACGGTCACCCCGGCCTCGGAGAGCGCCCGCAGGATCTTCTTGGCCTGGGCCGGAGTCACCTCGGCGGACTCGACGGTGCGCGCGAGCTGGGCCGACGTGAGCTGGCCGCCAGCGCTCTGCGCGTGGGCGATCAAGGTGTCGGTGAGCGAGCGAACGTCGGCGCCGGTCTGGCGGGGTTCTGTCACGAATGACCTTCCGGAGGCGAAGAGCGAGCACGGCCGGGATCGTCCGACGCAGCGTGGGGCACCGCGCCGGGCGATGTGGTTGAGGAACCCCCGTGTCCCGGGCCGGCCGGTTGTCGGGCGGCCCGTGGCGCGTGGGCAGGGGTGAATTGTAACGCCGTCTGCGGCGATCATCCTGCGCCGCACGGCTGATCGGCGGCCGGGACCGCCGATTCGGTGCGCTTTTGGACTTTGTAAGGATGATACCTGCGCGGAAGCCGAATACCTGGCCGTGCGGGAAGGGGACGGACATGGAGCGCTCGGCGCCACCGCCACCGCAGCTGCTGGAGATCGCGATCGAGGTGGCCCGGGGCGCGGCGGCCACCGCGTACCGGATGCGTACCGAGGGCGTCTCGGTGGCGGCGACCAAGAGCACCGTCACCGACGTGGTGACCGCTGCCGACCGGGCCGTGGAGCGACAGATCACCGACGAGCTGCGCCGGCTGCGGCCGGACGACGCCGTGCTGGGCGAGGAGTACGGCGCCGCGGTGAATGGCGACGGCCCCCGCCCCCGGGTGCGGTGGATCGTCGACCCGATCGACGGGACCGTCAACTACCTGTACGGCTTGACGCACTGCGGCGTGTCGATCGCCGCTGAGCTGGACGGCGAGGTGGTGGCGGGTGTGGTGCGGAACATCCACACCGGCGAGGAGTGGACGGCGACCGTCGGCGGGGGCGCCTGGCGCGAGGGCCGCCGGTTGCACTGCTCCACCGAGACCGATCTCGGTCAGGCGCTGATTGTCACCGGCTTCGGCTACGACGCCGCGCGCCGGGTCCACCAGGCCCGGGTGCTGGCCGAACTGATCCCGCACGTACGCGACATCCGCCGCCTCGGCGCCGCTGCCGTCGATCTCTGCCTGGTTGCTGAAGGGCGGGCCGACGCCTTCTACGAGAAGGGCCTGGCGGCCTGGGACCAAGCCGCCGGCGCGCTGGTGGCCACCGAGGCCGGCCTGCGGGTCGGCGGGCTCAAGGGGCTGGCTCCCGGGCCGGAGATGGTCATCGCCGCGCCGCCGACCCTGTTCGACGCGTTGCACGAGCACCTGGCCGCGTTGGACGCCTCCGGCGGCCCCTGAGGCGGCCTGGTAGCCGCCCAGCGACCGGAGCAGGACCCGCGAGGCGGGACGCCGCCCGCTGGCCGTCAGCAGCCGGTACGGGGCCGCACCGGTGAGCCGGGGCCCGCTGTCGGCCGACAGCGGGCCGACGGTCAGTTGTCGACCACGATCGGGCAGGAACCGGGCGGTGCGACCGGGGCGCCGAGGTCGCCCAGCGACTGATTGACCTCGGTGGTGGTGGCGAGCTGCTGGAAGTTGCCGCCCAGCACGACGTCGACGATGTCGTCCTCGCGCTTGGCGTTGTATTCCAGCTCGGCGTCGCCGAGGAAGTACGCCCGCAGCAGGTGCGCCGAGCCGACCCCCTTCGGGCCGTAACGCAGGACCGCCACGTCGTCGATCTTCTTCTTCTGGGTGGCTTCCTTCTGCACCTGGAAGTCGCGGTTGCGGAAGTCGTTCCCGACGTCGGCGGCCAGTCCGGGGCGATCGGTGCCGTTGAGCACGTTGATCTTGACATCCTTGTGGTCGCGCAGGGTGACGTCGGCGCGTGGCCAGTCGTCCGGACAACCCTCGCCGGCGCCGGCGTTACTCTGGGTGTCCTTGACCAGCGCCACGACCACGAAGAGCAGGGCGAGCACCGCCAGCATGCCGACGACAACGAGTGCTCGCACTCGCGCAAAGCTCATCAGGGCACTCCCGGGCATCGGTGGGTGGCAGCGGCCGGCGATCGGGCCGTTCCGTCGGCCGTCGGGTACGCCGCTGAGGTTAACGGGTGTCCGACCGTCGCGTGGAAACAGTCCGACATGCCGGCGCGCCACCGGAGAACGGGGTAGTACTACCCCTATCTTCGTGTCGCCTGAGTCACATTGGGAACAACTTCCCGTGCAGGGGCGTACATCTCAGCCACGAGGGCGGTATACATGCCTCGCCCAAAGGGGGGGTAGGGTTCCGCGCTCGCCGGGGAGATCCTCTGGCGGTCTGGTCCGAGCGGTCGTCGGGTCAGGTGGCCGACACAAGCGGTGGCCGGCCAGCGGAACCGAAACAGCGTCGTCCGGCGTTACAACCGGAAGCGACAACATCGAAATGGGAGAGTGAAACCGATGGCCACCGACTACGACGCCCCGCGCCGCGACGAGGTCGATCTCGGCGAGGACAGCCTGGAAGAGCTCAAGGCCCGGCGCGTCGACTCACAGTCGGGCGCCGTGGACGTCGACGAGGCCGAAGTGGCTGAGAGCTTCGAGTTGCCCGGCGCCGACCTTGCCGACGAGGAACTGACGGTCAAGGTGCTACCGATGCAGCAGGACGAGTTCCGCTGCGCCCGTTGCTTCCTGGTGCACCACCGCAGCCAACTGGCGGTGGAACGTAACGGCGAGCTGATCTGCCGAGAGTGCGTCTGACCGCAGGGCGACGACCACGACCATGGCGGCGACTCCCGAGTGGAGTCGCCGCCGCCCGGCTCGGCGAGCGCCACGCCGCACAACCTGGTTGACTCGATAGCCATGAGCGAGCGAATCGGCCGGCTCGGCGCCGTGGTGCGATCATGAGCGAGCACACCGAGCGTGCCGAGGATCCGGACGAGCTGGGAAAGACCGTGGCGGCACTGACCGCCGACGAGATCGAGCCGGCGAAACGGCGTCAACTGCTCACCCGCCTGGTCGGGCAGGCTCGGGCCCGGGGGATCGGCGACCTGTTCAAGCCGAGGGCCGCGCTGCGCTGGATGGTGGACACAGTCGCGGAGATCGCCCCGCACGTGCCGATCCGGGATCTGGCCACCCTGCGTCGGCACTTTCCCGGGCTGACCGACGAGGAACTGGCCGACCGGCTGGTCCGCAACGCGTCCCGGGCGACCGCGGGGGTCGGCGCTGCCGGCGGCGGAGCCTCGGCGGTGCAGTGGACGGTGACCCCGACCCTGCTGTCCGCCCCGGTACTGCTCGCCGCCGAGACGGTCGCGGTGGTGGCGGTGGAACTGAAGTTGACCGGCGAACTGCACGAGGTCTACGGCGTACCGCTGCCGGCCGGCGGCACCGAACGGACCGTCGCGTTGGTGCAGGCCTGGGCCAGTCAGCGCGGCGTCAACCCGATGATGCCCGGCGTCGGCGTGGGGGCTGTGCTGGGCACGGCCGCCCGGAACGAACTACGGGACACCATGCTCAAGCGGTTCGGCCGCAACCTCACCACGTTGGGCCCCTTCCTGACCGGAGCCGCGGTGGCGAGCTACCTGAACCGGCGGGCCACTCGGACGTTGGCCGACCAGCTCCGCGCCGACCTGCGCCGGCAGCACCGTGGCCTGCCCGGCGGGCCGCCCGCGCCGCCCGCCCTGCCCGACTCGTCCTGACCGTCGACCGGGGAGCGCCGCTGGTCGACGCCGCACGACGATCGACCGGTGGCAGGTCGGATCAGCGGGCCGCGTCCCGCGCGGCCAGCAGGGCTTCGGCCAGCTCGACCGGGTGCCGCGAACTGACCACCCAGAACGGCGTGGGGTCGGCCGGATCGTCCAGGACCACCTGGACGGCACCGGGGATCCACGGGCGCTGGACGACGAACGCCAGCGGATCAGCACCGACACCGAGCACCTCACGCCGCCCTTCGGCATCCAGCGCGATGGCGTCGGCGACGAATCGGACGGGCAGCCGGGCGTCGTCGACCCGCAGCTCTCCGTCGGCCACCGCGACCCGGATCCGGCCCAGCCACGCCAGCCCGGCGAAGGCGGCCGGCAGCAGCAGCGCGAAGGGCAGCCAGGCGCGCGCACCGCCCGCGCCCATCCACACCTCCACCGCGAGCAGGCCGGCGGCCGCGAGCCCGGCGAACCACAACCACCAGGGCAACCGCAGGCGCTCGGCGTACGCCGGGGGCGCCGAGACTGGCGAAGGTGACGGTGACTGGCTCACTCGTGCCAGGGTACGGCGCGGCGGCCCCCGGGTACCGGGCAGGATGACAGGGTCACCCCCAGCGGAACGGACGAAAGAGGGACATCGTGACCGACGTGGTGCCCGTGCCGGTCCGGCGGCTCGATCCCGAGCTGCCGATGCCGGCGTACGCCCATCCCGGTGATGCCGGTGCCGACCTGGTGGCGGCCGCCGAGGTGGAGCTGCCCCCCGGCGGTCGGGCGTTGGTGCCGACCGGCGTGGCGATCGCGCTGCCCGAGGGGTACGTGGGCCTGGTCCATCCCCGATCGGGGCTCGCCGCCCGACTCGGCGTGACGGTGCTCAACGCGCCCGGTACGGTCGACGCCGGCTACCGGGGCGAGATCCTGGTCAACCTGATCAACCATGATCGGGCCGCGTCGGTGAAGATCTCCCGGGGCGACCGGATCGCGCAGCTGGTTGTGCAGCGGGTGGAACGGGCGATCTTCCAGCCGGTGGCCGAGCTGCCCGCGTCCGGACGCGGGACCGGTGGGCACGGCTCCACCGGCGGGCACGCCGGGCTGGTACCGCCGCCGGCCATGGACGGCGCGAACGGAAACGATGGCACCGTGAGTGCGAACAGCGGAGGTTGGACGCAGTGATCTTCTCCCGAAAGCGGGCCGCAGGTCGGCACGCCCTTGACGAGCGGGCCACCAACGTGCCCGAGACCGCCGAGGACGTCCCGCCGACCTCGGTGGAGCCGGCGCGCGGGCCGTACGACGTCACCGAGGCCCCGGACGGGGTGCAGCGGCTCGACCTGGGCAGCCTGCAGATCCCGGCGGTACCCGAGGTCGAGGTGCGGGTGCAGGCCGACCAGCAGGGGGTGGTCCAGCAGGTCGTGCTGGTGCACGGCCAGAGTGCCCTGCAACTCGGTGTCTTCGCCGCCCCGCGCTCCGAGGGGATCTGGGACGAGGTGCGCGAGGAGATCCGCCAGTCGCTGCTCGGCGACGGTGCCGCCGCGCAGGAGGCCACCGGCGAGTACGGCACGGAGCTGCACGCCCGGGTACGCACCGAGGACGGCCTGACCAATCTGCGGTTCGTCGGCATCGACGGCCCGCGCTGGATGGTCCGCGCGGTCTACCAGGGCGCGGCGGCCACCGACCCGGCCGCCGCCGGCCCGCTGGCTCGCTGCCTGGACGGGCTGGTCGTCGACCGGGGGGTGGAGGCCAAGCCGGTACGTGAGCCGCTGCCGCTGCGGTTGCCACGCGAGGCCGGCGAGCAGGCTGCGGCGGCCGATCCGGTCGCCGGACAGGCCGACGCCGCATCCGCGCCCGGCAACCGCTGATCGGCCATCAGCGGTCCCGGGACCCGTCGAGCGTGCCCGGCGTACGGATGGCGAGCGCTTCCGGTGCGCCGGGAGGGTCCGGTCGGGCGTACGCTGGCGGGTGCCGTTCCGGCAGCCGTCCGGCGGCGGTGGCTTCCGGTGCCAGCCGGTCGGCGTGGAGAGGGTGACGCGGAGCTCATGACCACCGACGAGGGTCGGGGTTCGCTGCGGCGGATGTTGCGACGGCTGACCGCGAGCGAGGCCGAGATCGAGGCGCAGCAGTTGCAGCGGGAGAGTGCCCGCTGCGGCGCGGTGCCGGTGTTGCAGTGCGGGCGGGGGCAGGTGGTCTCGGTCAGTGGCCGACTGCGTACCGTCGTCTACACCCCGCGCACCAACCTGCCGGCCCTGGAGGCGGATCTCTACGACGGCAGTGACGTCGTGACCCTGGTCTGGCTCGGGCGGCGGCACATCGTCGGCATCGAGCCGGGGCGGCACCTGACGGCCCGCGGGCGGGTCGCGGTGCGCGACGACCGCAAGGTGATCTACAACCCGTACTACGAGCTGGAGCCGTCAAAGTGAACCTGCGGGCGTTGCGGATGGACAGCGGACGATGACGACCGGACAGCAGCCGGCGACCCAGCCGGAGACCGGGCCGGCGGACGAGGAGCGGCTGCCCACCGTCGCCGAGCAGATGGCCGACCAGCTCGGCGGCTGGCGAGGGCTGGCCGAGTCCAGCATCCCGGTGGTGGTCTTCGTGATCGCCAACATCGTCACCGACCTGCGGCCGGCCGTGATCGCCTCGGTGGCGGTGGCGGTGCTGATCGGCGGGCTGCGGTTGGCCCAGCGCCGACCGGTGCGGCACGCGGTGAACGGACTGTTCGGCATCGGGATCGGTGCCGCCATCGCCTGGCGTACCGGCGACGCGCGCGACTTCTACCTGCCGGGGATCCTCTACGGCATCGGCTACGGCCTGGCCCTGCTGCTGTCGGCGGTGATCCGCCAACCGCTGGTCGGCTGGATCTGGTCGGTGCTGGTGGCCAAGGGCAGCTCGCAGTGGCGTGACGATCCCCTGCTGGTCCGCACCTTCACCCGGCTGACCGTGCTGTGGGGAGTGGTCTGGCTGGCCAAGGTCGGCGTGCAGGCCGGCATCTACCTGGCGGCCCGCCGGTTCGACCAGCTCGGCGACGAGGCCGCCGCCGCCGACATGGAGACCGCCCTCGGGGTGGCGCGGCTGGCCCTGGGCTACCCGCCGTACGTGCTGCTGTTGCTGATCACGGTCTGGACGGTGCGGCGGGTTACCCGCGAGCACCGGACGGAGCCGCTGCCGAGCTGAGCCGCCGGTCCGGCAGCAGCGGCCGCAACGGGTCGGCGGCGCGGCGGACGATCAGCGGCACTGTTGGCGGCGAGCCGGCATGTGGTGATGACCCGAGTGGTCGGGTGCGCGGGAACCCTGCGTTCGTCAGCGTGACTCGCGGGTGCGCTCGACGCTGTCGGGGCCGAGCACCACCGCCCGTACGGCGTCCTCCATCTCGGCGGTGCAGACGAAGACCAGCTCGTCGCCGGCCTCGAGCGGGTCGTCCGGGCTGGGCAGCAGGACGCGCTTGCCGCGCAGGATCGCCACCAGCGCGGAGTCCCGGGGTAGTGGCACCTCGCGCAGCGGGTGCCCGACGTAGGGTGCGGTCGGCGGCAAGGTGATCTCGACCAGATTGGCCTCGCCCTGCCGGAACGTCATCAGGCGGACCAGGTCGCCCACGGTCACCGCCTCCTCGACCAGCGCGGCCATCACCCGTGGCTTGCTGACCGCCACGTCCACGCCCCACTGCTCGGTGAACAGCCACTCGTTCTCGGCCCGGTTGACCCGGGCGACCACCCGGGGCACGGCGAACTCGGTCTTGGCCAGCAGCGAGACCACGAGGTTGACCTTGTCGTCGCCGGTGGCGGCGACCACCACGTCACAGCCGGCCAACTCGGCCTCCTCCAGGCTGGCCAGCTCGCAGGCGTCGGCCAGCACCCACTCCGCGTCCGGCACCCGGGCCGGCCGCAGCATTCGAGGCTGCCGCTCGATGAGCATCACCTGGTGGCCGTTCTCGATCAGCTCCTGGGCGATGGAGCGGCCCACGTTGCCGGCACCGGCGATGGCGACCCGCATGATCACTGACCCCCTTCCGGCGTCGCCGCCGCCGATGTGACAGTCGCCACCATGTCGTCGGTGACCAGCATGAAGACCTGGTCACCCTCCTGCACGACGCTGGACGCGGTGGGCAGCGTGCCGATGCCGAAACGGATCAGGTACGCCACGCGGGCGCCGGTCGCCTGCTCCAGGGCCCGCACCGGGCGGCCGATCCAGTCCTTGTGCACCGGCACCTCGACGATCGAGACGGTGCTTGTGGGATCGCGGAAGATCTCCACGTTGCCCTCGGGCAACAGGTGTCGCAACATCCGGTCGGCCGTCCACCGCACGGTGGCCACGGTGGGGATGCCCAGCCGTTCGTAGACCTGTGCGCGGCGCTGGTCGTAGATGCGGGCCGCGACCCGCACCACGCCGAAGGTCTCGCGGGCCAACCGGGCCGAGATGATGTTGGAGTTGTCGCCGCTGGAGACGGCGGCGAAGGCGTCGGCACGTTCGATGCCGGCCTGGCGCAGCACGTCGCCGTCGAAGCCGGCTCCGGTGACCGTGACACCGGCGAAGTCGGGCCGCAGCCGGCGGAAGGCGTCCGCGTCCTGGTCGATGACCGCGACCGAGTGGCCCCGGGCCTCCAGGTTGTGAGCCAGGGTCGAGCCGACCCGGCCACAACCCATGATCACGACATGCACGCTGCCTCCCACGATGCGTACCGCTGCGCCTCGTCGCCTGCGAGCCTGCCACGTCGGGGCCGCGGACGGGGACCGACGGTACTCCCGCCCCGGATACGCCGGTACCCGGCCACCCCACGTGCCCGTTGTCGGTGGTCGTACGCTTGGCCGTTGTGGCCCGATCCACCTCCCTGCTGAAGCGGCTGCTCGTCGGCCGGCCGTTCCGGTCCGACCGGCTCAAGCACACCCTCCTGCCGAAGCGCATCGCCCTGCCCGTCTTCGCCTCGGACGCGCTGTCGAGCGTGGCGTACGCGCCGGACGAGATCCTGCTGATGCTCTCCATCGCGGGCGCCTCGGCGTTCGTGTTCTCACCGTGGGTCGCCCTCGGCGTGGTCGTGGTCATGCTGACCGTGGTTGCCAGCTACCGGCAGAACGTGCACGCCTACCCGTCGGGCGGCGGCGACTACGAGGTGGCCACGGTGAACCTCGGCCCGCGTGCCGGCGTGGGGGTGGCCAGCGCGCTGCTTGTCGACTATGTGCTCACCGTCGCGGTGTCGGTCTCCTCCGGGGTGGCCAACCTCGGCTCGGTGATCCCCTTCGTCGCGACCCACAAGGTGCTCATCGCGGTCACCGCCGTGGTGCTGTTGACCGCGGTCAACCTGCGCGGGATCAAGGAGGCGGGCAGCGCGTTCGCCATCCCCACGTACGGTTTCATGATCGTTATTGTCGGCATGATCCTCACCGGGCTGGTCCGGATCGTGGTACTCGGCGAGGACCTGCGCGCCCCCAGCGCCGACCTGGTCATCGCCGCCGAGTGGCACGACACCACCGGCTGGGCGATGGCGTTCCTGCTGCTGCGCAGCTTCTCCTCCGGCTGCGCCGCGCTGACCGGCGTGGAGGCGATCTCCAACGGCGTGCCGGCGTTCAAGGCGCCGAAGAGCCGCAACGCCGCCACCACGCTGCTGATGCTGGGTCTGGTCGCGGTGACCATGCTGGTCGGCATCGTCTGGCTGGCCCGGCTCACCGGGCTGCAGTTCGTCGAGAACCCCGCCCTACAGATCGTCTCCGGCCCCGAGGGGTACGTGCAGAAGACGGTCACCGCGCAACTCGGTGAGACGATCTTCGGGCCGGGTTCGGTGCTGCTGTTCCTGGTCGTCGGGGTGACCGCCACGATCCTGTTCGTGGCCGCCAACACGGCCTTCACCGGGTTCCCGGTACTCGGCTCGATCCTCGCCCAGGACCGCTACCTGCCCCGGCAGCTGCACACCCGGGGTGACCGGCTCGCCTTCTCCAACGGGATCCTCTTTCTGGCCGGCTTCGCGATCCTGTTGATCATCGGCTTCCAGGCCGAGGTGACCAAGCTCATCCAGCTCTACATCGTGGGCGTCTTCGTCTCGTTCACCCTCTCCCAGGCCGGGATGATCCGGCACTGGAACAGGCTGCTGCGCAACGAGCGGGACCCGCAGGTGCGCAGTCGGATGGTCCGGTCCCGGGCGATCAACACCTTCGGCATGGCGATGACCGCCGCGGTGCTGGTGATCGTGTTGATCACCAAGTTCCTGCTCGGCGCCTGGATCGCCATCGTCGCGATGGGCCTGATCTACGTGCTGATGCTGGCCATCCGCCGGCACTACAACCGGGTGGCAGTCGAGCTGGCCCCGGACGACGGACGGCCGGTGCTGCCGGCCCGCAACCACGCGATCGTGCTGGTCAGCAAGTTGCACCAACCCACCCTGCGAGCGGTGGCGTACGCGCAGGCCACCCGACCGGACACCCTCACCGCAGTGACGGTCAACGTCGACGACCACGACACCCGCCAGTTGCAGGCCGACTGGGACCGGCGGGGAGTGCCGATCCCACTGACCGTGATCGACTCGCCGTACCGGGAGATCACCCGCCCGATCCTGAACTACGTGGCCGGGGTACGCCGGGAGTCGCCGCGCGACGTGGTCACGGTCTTCATCCCCGAGTACGTCGTGGGTCGCTGGTGGGAGAACCTGTTGCACAACCAGAGCGCGCTGCGGCTCAAGGGCCGGCTGCTGTTCGAGCCCGGGGTGATGGTGACCAGCGTGCCGTGGCAGCTCGCCTCGACGGCCGGCAAGGACCTGGACCGGATGGACGCCACGCTCGGCCGTGGGCCGGTCCGTGGTCCCCGGGTGGCGCGCGGTGCCACCCTGCCCCCGTCCGCTCCGCCGCCGGGCCCGGAACGCGAACCGTCGGACGGGGAACCCCGGTGAGCGAGCGGATCGTCGGGCTCGGCGCGACGAGCGGGCTGGAGGAGGCCGAGCGGGTCGAACTGACCGTGGCGGCGGTCGCCCCCGGAGGACACTGCGTGGCCCGGGTGGATGGCCAGGTGGTCTTCGTCCGGCACGCACTGCCGGGAGAGCGGGTGCTGGCCGAGGTGACCGAGGTGCACCGGGGGTTCGTCCGGGCCGACGCGGTCACCGTGCTGGAGGCGGCACCGGACCGGGTCGACCCGCCCTGCCCGTACGCACGACCGGGCCGCTGCGGCGGCTGCGACCTGCAACACGTCGCCCCCGACGCCCAACTTCGCTGGAAGGCGGCGGCGGTCCGTGAGCAGCTCATCCGCCTCGGTGGACTGGACGAGGCCCGGTGTGACGAGCTGGACCTGCGGGTGATCGCGCTGCCGGGCGGTCCACTCGGCTGGCGGTCCCGGGTCCGCTACGCGGTCGACGCGGCGGGTCGTGCCGGACTGCTCAAGCATCGCTCCCACGAGGTGGTGCCGGTCGACCGCTGCCTGATCGCCCATCCGGCGATCCAGGAGCTGCCGGTGCTCACCGCCGCCGGCGTGAGCTGGCCGGACGCCGAGGCGGTGGAGACCGTCGCCACCACCGGCGGGGACGTGGCGGTGACCGCCGTCGCGGCCGGGGCCAGTCGCCGGGTCAGTGGCCCGGAACGGATCCGGGAGCGGGCCGCCGGCCGGGAGTGGGTGCTGCCCGCCTCGTCGTTCTGGCAGGTGCATCCCGCCGCTGCGGACACCCTGGCCGACGCGGTGCTGGAGTTGGCCGACCCCCGGCCGGGGGAGCGGGCCTGGGATCTCTACGGTGGCGCCGGCCTGTTCGCTGCCGCGCTGGCCGGTCGGGTGGGCCAGACCGGGCGGGTCACCCTGGTCGAGGCGGCTGGTGACGGCGTCGCGGCGGCCCGGGAGAATCTGCGCGACCTGCCCGCCGTCGAGGTGGTGGCGGCCCGGGTGGAGACCGCGCTGGCCCGTCGCCGCATCACCGGGCCGGTCGACGTGGTGGTGCTCGATCCGCCCCGGACGGGGGCCGGCGCGCGGGTGGTACGCGACGTGGTGGCCGCCGGACCGCGTGCCGTGACGTACGTCGCCTGTGACCCGGCGTCGTTCGCCCGGGACCTGCGGGTCTTCGCCGAGCTTGGTTGGCGGCTGGCGGCGTTGCGCGGGTACGACCTGTTTCCGATGACCCGGCACGTGGAGCTGGTCGGGCTGCTGGTGCCGGCCTGACTAGGTGCTCAGTCCCGGTGGTCGCTGCGCCCACGCTGCGAGGTGCGCGAGGGCCGATAGACTCTGCGGTCATGAGTGTTGAAGAGGACACGGCCAACCACGGCCGGCTGCTGGCCACGGTGCACGGTCCCCAGGACGTCAAGCGGATGTCCGCCACCGAACTGGACATCCTCGCCGCCGAGATCCGTGACTTCCTGATCGCCAAGGTGTCGCGTACCGGTGGGCACATCGGGCCCAACCTGGGCGTGGTGGAACTCACCCTGGCCCTGCACCGGGTCTTCGACTCTCCCCGGGACCGGCTGCTGTTCGACACCGGCCACCAGGCGTACGTACACAAGATCGTCACCGGCCGGCAGGGCGGGTTCGACCAGCTGCGCCAGCGGGGCGGGCTCTCCGGTTACCCCAACCAGGCCGAGAGCGAGCACGACCTCATCGAGAACTCGCACGCCTCCACCGCCCTGTCGTACGCCGACGGGCTGGCCAAGGCGTACGCGCTGCGTGGCGAATCGCGCAGCGTCGTCGCCGTGGTGGGCGACGGGGCACTGACCGGCGGTATGTGCTGGGAGGCGCTGAACAACATCGCCGCCACCGACAACCCGCTGGTCATCGTGGTCAACGACAACGGGCGCTCGTACGCGCCGACGATCGGCGGTCTCGCCCATCACCTCTCGACGCTGCGACTCAACCCCGGCTACGAGAAGGTCCTGGACGCGGTCAAGGACGCCCTCGGCTCGACCCCGCTGGTCGGCAAGCCGATGTACGAGGTGCTGCACGCGGTCAAGAAGGGCATCAAGGACGCGGTCGCGCCGCAGGCGATGTTCGAGGACCTCGGCATCAAGTACGTCGGCCCGGTCGACGGGCATGACCTGGCCGCGGTCGAGACGGCCCTGCGGGCGGCGAAGAACTTCGGCGGCCCGGTGATCGTGCACGCGGTCACCCGCAAGGGCTACGGCTACCGTCCCGCCGAGGAGGACGAGGCGGACTGCTTCCACAGCCCCGGCGCCTTCGACATCACCGACGGCAAGGCCACCGCCGCACCGTCGGTGAAGTGGACCCACGTCTTCGCCGACGAGCTGGTCGCGATCGCGGACGAGCGGCCCGACGTGGTGGGCATCACCGCGGCGATGGCCGAGCCGACCGGCATCGCGAAGCTGGCTCGCAAGTACCCGGAGCGCACCTACGACGTGGGCATCGCCGAGCAGCACGCCGCCACCTCGGCGGCGGGCCTGGCGCTCGGCGGGCTGCACCCCGTGGTGGCGGTCTACGCGACCTTCCTCAACCGGGCGTTCGACCAGGTTCTGCTGGACGTGGCGATGCACCGGCTGCCGGTCACCTTCGTGCTTGACCGGGCCGGGATCACCGGCCCCGACGGGCCGAGCCACTACGGCATCTGGGACATGTCGGTCTTCGGCGTGGTGCCGGGCCTGCGGATCGCGGCACCCCGGGATGCCGCCACGCTGCGCGAGGAGCTGCGCGAGGCGGTCGCCGTCGACGACGGCCCCACCGTGGTCCGCTTCCCGACCGGCGCGGTCGCCGCCGATCTGCCCGCTGTGCGGCGGGTCGGGCCGGTCGACGTGCTGGCGGAGTCGGCGCGTACCGACGTGCTGCTGGTCGCGGTGGGCGCCTTCGGTCAGCTCGGCATGGAGGTCGCCGCCCGGGTCGCCGAGCAGGGCTACGGGGTCACAGTGGTGGACCCGCGCTGGGTGCGTCCGATCCCGGCGGAGCTGGTCGAGCTGGCCACCGAGCACCGGCTGGTGGTCACGGTCGAGGACGGCGTACGGTCCGGCGGGGTGGGCGACGCGCTCGCCCGGGCCATGCGTGACGCCGATGTCCGGGTGCCGCTGCGGGACCTGGGCGTACCGCCCGGGTGGTATCCGCACGGTTCCCGCAACCAGCTCCTGACCGACCTCGGCCTGACCGCCCAGGACGTGGCCCGCGACGTCACCGGCTGGATCTCCCGCCTCGACACCGAGCCGGTCGACCCACCCCACCTGACCGCCAACCCCACCCGCAACTCACCCACCCCCCCCCACCCCCAGCCCCTACCCCCGCCTCTCTGCCCCGCGCGCGGGTGCCGCGCGGCGTTGATCATGAGGTTGTTGTCGTCCCGTCCGGCGTGGCGCGACAACAACTTCATGATCAACGCGTGCGGAGGGGTGAGGGGGAGGGGCGGGGCGGGGAAGGCAGGGTGGGTGGGGTTAGCGGCGGGGGGAGCCGGCGGATCGGTAGTGGGTCTTCTCGTCGGCGGCGAGGCTGAAGGTTTCGCGACGCTCGGGAAGGGGGGCCACCACCAGCCCGGGACGGTCGACCAGACGGGTCGTGTCCGGCGGCACCGACAGCGTGGTGTCCTTGGTGGCGCGCCAGCTCAGCACGACCAGCGGCTGATCCGGAAGCGGCAGCTCGTAGACCTGCAACGGGTTCGTCCGGTCGGCGGGGGAGAGCACCACCGGGCCATCGTCGGCGGGTCGGTACACCACCGCGCTCATCGTGCCCTCGGCGCTCTCCCAGGTGAGCTGCTCCAGCTCGGCCGGCTCGCCGCCGTCGAGCGACAGCTCGCCGAGCGTACGTACGGCGAGTTTCGCCATCGGCCAGGACGCCGGCACCGACTGCGGCACGTCCCGGTCGCCGGCGCGCCGGAAGATGCTGCCGAACGGGCCGTTCTCGCCGGCCAGGTTGCAGGTGTCGAGGCCGGTCAGGGCGCGCCGGCCGGAGCCGCTCTCGTCGCGTACCAGCGGGTAGCGGGGGGCGGTGATGCCGGTGCCGAGGTCGAGCAGCCGGTCGGTGGCCCGGCCCCGGGGCAGCGACTCGGTGGAGCGCAGGGTGGCGGTGACCGTCACCGCCCGGCACCGGGGCACCTCTACCGGGTCGGTCAGGCCGTCGCGGTCGGACAGGATGCGACCGTTCGGCCCGACCAGTCGCCGGACCCGCTCGGAGGTCAGATAGCGCCGGCCGTCGGCGGCCTGGACCGGCAGCACGTCGGAGTAGACCAGGTAGCCGGGGTCGGTGTACTCGGTGGCGTGACCGACCGTGTACCGGTTGCCGTCGCCGGTGAGCTGGAGCAGCCAGGACGCGGCCTCACCGGGTACCGACGCGGCGACCAGGGCCAGCGGTCGGCCGTCGACCTCACCGGAGAAGAGGATCCCGGACGAGGGTACGTGCACCCGGTCGTCCACGGGCGAGCGCCAGTCGCGTACCGCTTCGGTGACGGCGGCGGTCGCCGCGGTGTCCTCGGCGAGTGAGCCGCGCGGCGGCCACACCGTCAGAGAACCGTCCATGCTGTCGTAACCGACTCGCAGGTTTCGTGCCTGACGCTCGGCGACCGGCCCGCAGGCGGTGACGGCGATCAGCAGGGTGGACAGACCGGTGGCGGTCAAGCCGCGCCAACGGGCTGGAGCCACCTGTCACGCCCCCGATCGGATCGCGTCGTCGTGTCGGAGGGCAATAGTACGAGACGTCCCGCCGCCGCTTCGGGTCGCCATACGCTGCGTCGCGCAGCCACCACACCGGCCACAGGGGACACCGCGTTGACTTGGGGCATTTTCCCCACTCGGGTAGACTCCGCCGACTGTGACGCCTGCCGAGACCCGCGCCGCCGCGCTGCCGAGATCCGCCGACGTCGCCGACTCTCCCGCCGACGTCGTCACCGTCGGTGATCAGGCGCACGACCGCACGCGGTCCGCGCCGGGGGCCACCACGTCCGCCGCCGAGCCGGCCGCGGCGGGGGCCGCAGCGATCGACGGGGCGGCGCCCGCGACCGAGGCCCCGGTCACCGAGGCACCCGCGAGCGAGGCCCCGGTCACCGAGGCCCCCGCGACCGGGAGCGGGACGGACCGGCAGTTGACGGAGACCGCACCGGCCGACGGTACGCGGGGCGCCGATGCCGCCGATGCCGCGCCGGAACGCCGACGCCGGTTCCGGTGGACGCCCCGGCGACGGGACCTCGCGGTCCTCGGCGGGTTCCTGCTGACCGCGCTCTGGGTGACCAGCCAGATCTGGATGGACCCGGCCGGTCGGGTGGCCTCGCTCTACAGCAGTGACCCGGCGCAGGTGCAGTTCTTCCTCGCCCACTCGGTGCGGGTGGTGCTGCACGGGGAGTTCCCCTTCTTCACCGAGCAGTTCAACTACCCCGACGGGGTCAACCTGATGGCCAACACGGCCATCCTCGCCCTGGGCATCCCGATGGTGCCGGTGACCCTGCTGTTCGGGCCGGCCGTGACGTTCGTGCTGCTGGTGACGCTCGGTCTCGCCGGGACCGCCTCGGCCTGGTATTTCGTGCTGTCCCGACACGTGGTGCGCAACCCGCTCGCCGCGGTGGTGGGCGGCTGGTTCTGTGGCTTCTCGCCGGCGATGTTGTCGCACGCCAGCTGGCACCCGAACATCATCAGCCAGTTCCTGCTGCCGTTCATCGTGTGGCGGGTCATGGTGATCACCCGATCGACCCGGCCGTACCGGGACGGCGCGCTGCTGGCCCTGCTGGTCACCGCGCAGGCGTTCATCAACGAGGAGATCCTGCTCTTCACCGCGATGGGTTGCGGGATCTTCCTGATCGCTGTGGTCGTCCAGCGGCCCGGGATCTGGTCGGCGGCCTGGCGGCCGTTGGTCAAGGCGCTGGCCACCTGCACGGTGATCGCCGGCTCGCTGTTGGCGTACCCGCTGTACATCCAGTTCGCCGGCCCGATGGCGTACCACGGGCTCAGCGACGCCGTCCGTGACTACGGCAACGACATCGCCGCGTACTTCGCCCCCGGTTCACCCACCATCGGTGGCAACCAGCGGGCGAATGTCAACCTCGCGCCGAACTACTCGGAGGAGAACGCCTTCTTCGGGTGGAGCCTGGCGCTGATCGCGGTCGGCATCGTGCTCTGGCTCCGGCGGGAGGTGCTGGTCCGGGCGCTCGCCGCGACCGCCGCCTTCTACACCATCCTCTCCCTCGGTGAGCGGATCAGCTGGTGGGACCGGGAACTGGTCGTCGGGCCGTGGAACTGGCTGGTCCGGCTGCCGCTGCTCGACGCGGTGGTGCCGACCCGGTTCGGCATGATTACCAGCGTGGTGGTGGCGATCCTGCTGGCGCTGGCCATCGAGCGGACCAGCACGCTGTCTCTGGACGGAAGGACCGTGCGTACGCTCACCGCCGCCGGTCTGGTGCTCGCGTTGCTGCCGATCACCCCCATGCCGTTGCCGATGACCTCCCGTCCGCCGGTGCCGGACTTCATCACCTCCGACCGGTGGCGCGCCTACGTCGGGCCGGAGCAGACCCTGGTGCCGATCCCGGTGCCGAGCATGGGGAACACCCACGGCATGCGCTGGGCCGCCGCCACCAACCTCGACTTCAAGATCCCCGGCGGCTACTTCCTCGCCCCGCGCAACGGCAACACCGGCGACCCGGGTCGCTTCGGTGGCCGGCCCAGCGGCATCGGAAAGCTGCTGGAGGAGGTCGCCACCACCGGCCGGACGCCGCAACTGGACGACCGCCAGCGGCGTCGGTCCCTGGACGAGTTGCGGTACTGGCGGGCGGCGATCCTCGTGCTGCCGGTCCGGCAGCCACACTCGGAGCCGCTGCGGCAGACCGTCGAGCAACTGGTCGGACCGGCCCGGCTCGAACTGGACGTCTGGGTGTGGGACGTACGGTCACTCACCGACCCCCGGGTCTGATGTCGCTCGGTACCGTCGAGCGGGACGTGCAGGCCCGCACCACCAGTCGCCGTTGGCGGCTCCGCCCGCGTACGCCCGGGCTGGCGGTGGTGGCGGGCTACCTGGCGCTGGCCACCTGGCTGACCAGCCGACAGTGGGGCCGGCCGGACCGGCTCTTCCATCAGGCCGGCGACCAGATCCTCTTCGAGTGGATGCTGGCCCACGCCGCCCGTGCGGTGGCTGGCCTGGACGATCCGCTGTGGAGCGACGCGCTGAACGCGCCCGGCGGGGTGAACCTGATGGCCAACACCTCGGTGCTCGGCCTGGGCGTTCCGTTGGCTCCGGTCACCCTGCTGTTCGGCTCGCAGGCGGCGTTCGCGGTGGCGGTGGTCGGGTGCCTGGCCGGTACGGCCACCGCCTGGTACGTGCTGCTGCGCCGCCGCCTGGTCGAGTCCCGGCTGGCCGCCGCGCTCGGCGGGCTGGTCTGCGGCTTCGCCCCCGGCATGGTCGCGCAGGCCGGATCACACCTGCACATGGCCGCCCAGTTCCTGGTGCCGGTGATCCTGGCACTGGTGTTCGCGCCCGACCCGGCCGACGCGACAGCGGCACCGGCGGGCACCGGGCCACGGGTGTGGCGGCCCGGTGTGCTGCTCGGTCTGGTCGTCACGTACCAGGCGTTCCTCGGCGAGGAAGTGCTGCTCCTGGTGGCGCTCGCCGCCGGTGTCCTGGTCATCGGGTACGCGCTGACCGACCGGGCCGCCGCACGCCGGCTCGCGCCGGTCACGGCCGGCCGGATCGCGGTCGGTGCGGTGGTCGCGGCCACCCTGCTCGCCTATCCGCTGTGGTTCCAGTTCTTCGGCCCCGGCCACTACCGGGGCATGCCGTTCCACGCGTACGGCTTCCAGCTGGACGCCGCCTCGTTCACCGCCACGGCCCGTCAGACCGTCCTCGGCGATCATCGTCTGCCCGCCCTGCTGGCCCCCAACGCGACCGAGGAGAACTCCTTCTTCGGGCCGGGTCTGCTGGTGCTGGCCCTGGTCGTGACGGTGTGGCTGTGGCGTCGACCGCTGGTCCGGGCCCTCGCCGCCTGCGGGGTGGTGTTCGCCCTGCTCTCCCTCGGCCCCCGGGTACGTCTCGACGGATCGTCGACGGAGCTGCCCGGCCCGTACCTGCTGATCGCCGAGCTGCCCCTGCTCGACCATGTGGTGCCGGCCCGGTTCGCGTTGGTCTGCGTGCCGGTGCTGGGCATCCTGCTGGCCCTCTCGGTGGACCGGGTGCAGCGGCAGCCGGCCACCGCTGACGCGGGACCGGACGCGGTGCCGATGCGGCTGCTCTGGGCCGGTGCGGTGGCCGCCGCGCTGCTGCCGTTGGCGCCGACCCCGATCCGCGCCGTGCCGAACTGGCCGGTCCCGGCGTTCGTGGCCGAGGGAACCTGGCGGGCCTACGTCCCGGCGGGGCGGACGGTGGTGCCGGTGCCGCCGGTGACCAACGCGGGTCAGAGCCCGGCGATGCTCTGGTCCGCCCGGACCGGGTTGGCCTTCACCGCCCCGGGCGGCTTCTTCATCGGTCCGCGTTCCCCCGACGATCCGGCGGCCCGCTGGGGTGCTCCGGACCGGCCCACCTCGCTGCTGTTGCGCCGGGTGGCCGACACCGGCGAGGTGCCGCCGATCAGCGAGACTGACCGCCAGCAGGCGGTGGCCGACCTGCGGCACTGGCGGGCGGCCGTGGTGGTGCAGGGTGGACTGCACCACGGCGACCCGGTGCGCCGGACGGTCGAGGCCCTGCTCGGTCCGGCCCGGGAGATCGGCGGGGCACTCGTCTGGGACGTTCGGCCGCTCGTGGATTGACGCGTCCGAAGGGGGCTCCGGCGGCAGGTGGCACACTCGTCGGGGTGAGTGACGTGGCCGCATCGCCGGCGGAGGGCGAGCTGGAGAGTGTCAGTCTGGTGGAGCTCGCCGTCTCCCGACTGACCCGGGAGATCCTCAGCGGCCGCAGTGATCCCGGTGAACGGTTGGTGGAGGAGCAACTGACCCGGCGGCTCGGAATCAGCCGGGCGCCGCTGCGTGAGGCGCTGCGGCTGCTGGCGCAGCGGGGGCTGGTCGAGCACGTCCCGCGCCGGGGAGTCCGGGTCGCCACCCTGTCGGATCGCGACGTGCGAGAGCTGTACGAACTGCGCGACGTGCTGGAACGATTCGCGGTCCGGTCGGCGATCCCGGTGCCTCGGGAGAGCGATCTGGCCGGGCTGCGGGCGGCGCTGGACCAGATGAGCGAGGCGACCCGGAACGGTGACCGGCTGGCGGTCGCCGAGTCGCACCGGGCGTTCCACGTCGCGCTGGTGGCGCTGGCCGGCAATCGGCAGCTCTCTGCGGTGTACGACTCCATCCTGGTGAAGTTGCAGCTCTACATGGCGATCAACCTGCGCCGCGAGGCGGAGGTGGCGCAGCCACAGGACGGCGTCCACCGGCACGAGCGGCTCTTCGAGGCGGTCGAGGCCGGTGACCCGGAGCTGGTGCTCGCCGTGCTGTCCGAGCACGGGGCACGGTCGTATCTCGGGTAGCTTCACCCGCGGCCGTCATGTCGTCGTTACGTACCGCGCGGTTCGCCGAAACACAACTGTCGACAATCGACTGTATGCCAGAGCGGATCGGATCGATCTCGGAGCTGCGGTCGGCGTACCGCCACGGCGACCTGACCCCCACCGACCTGGCGGAACGGGTCCTGGATGGGCTGTCCGGAGCGGACGGTGGGCCGGTCTGGATCAGCACCGTGCCGGCCCGGGTGCTCCTCGCCCGCGCCGGGCGGCTGACCGCCGCCGCCGACCCCGCGACCCTGCCGCTGTACGGGATTCCGTTCGCGGTCAAGGACAACATCGACGTCGCCGGCATGATCACCACGGCTGGCTGCCCCGACTTCGGGTACTCCGCCGGCGAGGACGCGCCCGTGGTGCGCCGGCTGCTCGACGCCGGTGCGCTGCTCGTCGGGAAGACCAACCTCGACCAGTTCGCCACCGGGCTGACCGGGGCGCGGTCCCCGTACGGCAGCTGCGAGAGCGTCTTCGGCGGTGGGCTGATCTCCGGCGGCTCCAGCTCCGGGTCGGCCGTCGCGGTCGCCGCCGGCCAGGTCAGCTTCGCCCTGGGTACGGACACCGCCGGCTCCGGCCGGGTGCCGGCGGCGCTGAACGGGATCGTCGGCCTCAAGCCCACCCGGGGCCTGCTCAGCACCGCCGGGGTGGTGCCGGCCTGCCGTTCGCTCGACTGCGTCTCGGTCTTCACCACCGACGTCGCGGACGCGGTGGACGTGCTGCACACCGCGCGCGGCGTCTCGGCGGCCGACCCGTGGGGGCGTCCGCTACCGGCGGAGCGGGTCATGGCCCGCATGCCGGGCACGCTACGCCTCGGCGTACCCCGCGCAGAAGACCTGGAGTTCTTCGGGGACGCGGGACAGGCGGTCCGGTTCGCTGCGGGCGTGCAGGCGCTGCGGGGTCTGGTGGGCCAGGTCGGGTCGGTGCCGTTGCAGAGCTTCTTCGAGGCGGGAGAGCTGCTCTACCAGGGACCGTGGGTGGCCGAACGGCTCGCCGGGCTGGACGGCTTCCTGCGGGAACATCCCGAGGCCGTTTTGGCGGTCACCCGCAGCGTGCTGGAGACCGGCCGGCGCTACGACGCGATCGACGTCTTCCGGGGCCAGCACCGGTTGCGCGAGTTGCGGACCCGGGTCGACCAGCTGTGGAACGAGGTCGACGTGCTGGTGGTGCCCACCGTGGGCACGACCTTCACGCTCGACGAGATCGCCGAGGACCCGATCGGCCGCAACACGATGCTCGGTCGCTACACCCAGTTCGCCAACCTGCTCGACCTGGCGGCGGTGACCGTGCCCAACGGGTTCACCGCAGCGGGCCGGCCAGCGAGCCTGACCCTGCTCGGCCCCGCGTTCAGCGACACCACCCTGGCCCAACTCGCCGCCGCCTTCACCGCCGCGTCCCGGCCCACCCCTGATGCCGCCGCCACCGCCTCGGTGACTGGGCCGGCGCAGGTGCTGATCGCCGTCGTCGGCCGGCACCTGGCCGGCGAGTCCCGCAACGCGGAGCTGACCGAGCGGGGCGCCACCCTCGCCGGTGCCGCGCGCACCGCGCCGCGCTACCGGCTCTACCGCCTGGAGACGGCCGACGCTGACGGGCTGCCGGGCCTGGTCCGGGTCGCCGACACCGACCCGGAGGGACACCCGATCGAGGTCGAGCTGTGGCGACTGCCGGTGGCCGCCGTCGGCGAACTGCTGGCCGGGGTGCCGGCTCCGCTGTCGCTGGGCTGGGTCCGGCTGCACGACGGGCGGGACGTGCTCGGCTTCCTCTGCGAGGCGTACGCCGTCGATGCGCGGGCCGAGGACATCAGCGCCGCGGGTGGGTGGCGGGCATACCGCCGGGCCGCAGCGCACCGGAGTTGACCAACGGAGGAGGAGAGGATGGGCAGGATCGGGCCGGTAACGGCGAACCCCTACCAGTGGCCGTACGACGGCACGGCCGACACCGCGCGTACCGCGCTGCTCTGCATCGACTGGCAGACCGACTTCTGCGGCCCGGGCGGCTACGTCGACGCGATGGGCTACGACATCGGACTCACCCGGGCCGGCCTGCCGGCCACCGCCCGGCTGCTGGACCACGCCCGGTCGCTCGGCATGCTTGTCGTGCACACCCGCGAGGGCCACGACCCCGACCTGTCCGACCTGCCGGCGAACAAGCGCTGGCGGTCCGCGCAGATCGGTGCCGAGATCGGCGCGGCGGGCCCGTGCGGGCGGATCCTGGTCAAGGGCGAACCCGGCTGGGAGATCGTGCCCGAGGTCGCCCCGGCACCCGGCGAGGTGATCGTCGACAAACCCGGCAAGGGTGCCTTCTACGCCACCAATCTCGACCTGGTGCTGCGTACCCGGGGCATCACCCACCTGATCCTCACCGGCATCACCACCGACGTCTGCGTGCACACCACTATGCGCGAGGCGAACGACCGGGGCTACGAGTGCCTGATCCTCGCCGACTGCACCGGGGCCACCGACAAGGACAACCACGACGCCGCGCTGCACATGGTGACCATGCAGGGCGGCGTGTTCGGCTGCGTCGCCACCTCCGACGCCGTCATCGCCGCCACGACCAGGTGAGGTGAGCCATGGTGACAGTTGCCGCAGCGCGGCCCTCCCCGTACACCTTCGACCCTGCGACCACCGCGCTGCTCGTCATCGACATGCAGCGCGACTTCCTGGAGCCCGGCGGATTCGGTGAGAGCCTGGGCAACGACGTCGGCCAGTTGCGGCGGACCATCGCACCCCTGACGGCGCTGCTGGCCGGTGCCCGCGCCGCCGGACTGACAGTCGTGCACACCCGGGAGGGGCACCTGCCCGATCTCTCCGACTGCCCACCGGCCAAGCTCAACCGGGGCCTGCCGAGCAAACGCATCGGCGACCCCGGCCCCAAGGGCCGGATCCTCGTCCGGGGCGAGTACGGCCACGACATCGTCGACGAGTTGACGCCGTTGCCCGGCGAACCGATCGTCGACAAGCCGGGCAAGGGCGCCTTCCACGCCACCGACCTGGACGCCCTGCTCGCCGCGCGGCACGTGCAGAGTCTGCTGGTCACCGGGGTCACCACCGAGGTGTGCGTGCACACCACGGTCCGGGAGGCCAACGACCGTGGGTACGAGTGCCTCGTGCTCGCCGACTGCGTCGGGTCCTACTTCCCCGAGTTCCACCGGGTGGGGCTCGACATGATCGCCGCCCAGGGCGGCATCTTCGGGTGGGTCGCCGACTCGACGGACGTGCTCGCCGTGTTGCCCACCACCCCCGTGTTGCAATCCTCCTCCTGACCGGGAGCAGCCATGGTCCCCACCAGACCCTCCGTCGTGTCGCTGCCGTACTGGGTGCGCGGCGACACCAACGCGTTCTTCGGTTTCGGCGTCAACGTCCTGGTCAACGTGCTCACTCTGACCGGGCTCTGCCTCTTCGTGGTGAACCTGCCCGAGCGGGAGGTGTTCGGCACGATCCTGCCGGCCCTCGGTATCGCCCTGGTCGCGGGGAACATCTACTACACGCACCTGGCCCGACGGCTGGCCCGCCGGGAGAACCGCTCCGACGTGACAGCCCTGCCGTACGGGCCGAGCGTGCCGCACATGTTCATCGTCATCTTCGTCATCATGCTGCCCATCTACCTCAGCACCGGCGACGCGCTACGCGCCTGGGAGGCGGGGCTGGCCTGGGCCTTCATCATCGGTGTGATCGTGCTGATCGGCGCGTTCGTCGGCCCGTACATCCGCCGCTACACGCCGCGCGCGGCGCTGCTCGGCACGCTCGCCGGCATCTCCATCACCTTCATCTCGATGAACCCGGCCGGCCAGATGTGGCGGCTGGCCTGGATCGCGCTGCCGGTGCTGGCGCTGCTGTTGATCGGCCTGCTGACCGACGTGAAGCTGCCGTTCAACTTCCCGATCGGGCTGGCCGCGCTGCTGCTCGGTACGGCGATCGGCTGGATCGGCGGGGCGATGTCGGTACCTGACGTCACCGCCGCGGCGCGGGACATCGCGTTCGCCTTCCCCACCTTCCAGCTCGACCTGCTGCTGCGCGGGCTCTCCGACATGGCGCCGCTGCTGGCGACCGCGATCCCGCTGGGCGTCTACAACTTCACCGAGGCGATGACAAACGTGGAGAGCGCGGCCACCGCCGGGGACAACTACAACCTGCGCAGTGTGCTGCTCGCCGACGGAGCCGGCGCGGTCATCGGCTCCGCCCTCGGTTCGCCGTTCCCACCGGCGGTCTACGTCGGCCACCCGGGTTGGAAGGCCGCCGGTGGGCGTACCGGCTACTCGATGGCGACCGGGATCGTCATCGCGCTGCTCTGCTTCCTCGGGATGTTCTCCCTGCTCGGCGCGATCTTCCCGACCGCGGCGATCGTGCCGATCCTGCTCTACATCGGGCTGCTGATCGGCGCCCAGGCGTTCCAGGCGACGCCCCGGGCGCACGCCGCGGCGGTGGTGGCGGCCCTGATCCCCAACATCGCGGCGTGGGCGACCGGGCAGATGAACAACGCCCTGGCGGCGGCCGGCACCACCGCCGCCGAGGTGGGCGACGAGGCGCTGGCCGGCGCCGGAGTGGTCTACGACGGTCTGCGCATCCTCGGCGAGGGGGCGATCCTCGCCGGTCTGGTGCTCGGCGCGATCGTCGCCTTCATCATCGACAAACGCTTCGTCCAGGCGGCCATCTTCGCCGCCTCGGGCGCGGTGCTCGCCTTCATCGGCCTGATCCACGGCGAGGAGGTCCAGTGGAACGCCAACGGGCAGGTGGCGCTCGGCTACCTCTTCGTGGCGGTGATCTGCGCGATCTTCGCGCTCGGCAAGTACCCGCCCCGGGTGCCCGAGCCGGAGGAGGCCGAGCTGGACCGCCTGCACGGTGGGGACACTCCGGCACCCCCGACTCCCGCCCTCACCGGCCCGACGGATCCGGTGGCGGCCGGAGAGCCGGCCGGCGATGAGAAGCGCGAACCGGCGGTGAACAGCTGAGCTCCGGCCGGGCGGCGGTGCGGCCCGCACCAGCCCGCCGCCGCCCGGCCGGGTGCGCCCACCCGCCGTGCCACCCGCCGTGCCGCCCGCCCAGAAAGGACTCACCGCATGGAGATCGACCGGACGGACGTGGTCGCCGAGGTGACGGCGGCCTTCGTCGGCTACGAGCAGGCGCTGGTGGCCGGCGACGTCGACCGGATCTGCGGATACTTCTGGGACGCCGAGGCCACCGTGCGCTTCGGCCTCGCCGACCACCAGTACGGGCTCGACCAGCAGCGCAAGTGGCGGGCGGCGCAACCACCGCTGCCGCCGGGCCGCCGGCTCGTCGACACGCTGGTCACCGCCTTCGGCCCGGACCTCGCGGTCGTCACGACCCGGTTCGGGTACGGCGACACCGCCACCACCGGTCGGCAGACCCAGACCTGGGTACGCCTACCGGAGGGCTGGCGCATCGTCACCGCCCACGTCTCCGAGCCGCTGCCTCCCGACGTCGGATGACGGTACGTCACACCCGGTCGCGTACGTCCCAGAGCCAGACGTCGTCGACGCGCTGTGGATCCCCGAGCAGCGCGGTCAACAGCTCCCGTAGCACCGGCTCGCGGGGATGCGCGCCCAGCACCACCACCGACGCGCGCCAGAAGCGCAGGTCCTCCACCGCCTGCCGGCGGTTCTCGTCACTGATCTCGGGCAGCTCACCGGCGTCCATGGTCTGGTAGATGAGGGTGCTGGTGGGCCGGTTCGGGGCGCCGAAGACGCCCTCGCCGTCCTCGTTCGGGCCGATGAAGTAGCCGGCCGGGATCGGGAACTCGTGCCCGGTCAGCGCGCTCCAGCGCAGCGTGGACAGGCCGTGCACGTTGCTGGGGATGGGCACCGGCACCAGCGTGCGGCCGTCCGGCACGTACGGTCGCCAGGCGCCCGAGGTGATGAAGGTCGGCGGCGGATCGACCGGCTCGGCCGGAAGCGGACGGGGCAGCAGCGGCAGCAGGGCGAGGGTGATCGCGGCGTATCCGACGACGTGCTGCCAGCGCAGTCGCCGCCGGTCGGTGGCCTCCGGGGCGCGGGGCGCCGGCACCGGCGGTCGGTGGCTGCCGGCCACCGCATCCCAGGCCAGTGCCAGCAGTACGCCGAGCGCGGCGGTGGTCACCAGGGTCAGCCGGGTCGGCATCATCATCTCGACAAGCGGCAGATCCTCCGGAATGTACGACCACGGGCCGGCGATGCCGGTCAGTTCGCCGTTGAAGCGGATCTCCGGGCCGAGCGCGGCGACCGAGAAGACCACCACCAGTACGGCCAGGATCCGGGCCACAAGTGAGCGGCGGACCAGCAGGGCCAGGGCCACCACCGACAGCAGCACCAGCGGCCAGCCGAACCAGGTGTTCTGTTCGGTCATGCCGATGGTCGCCTCCACCGCCTCGTCACCGGCGACGGTGTCGCGGGGGAAGGTGACGAAGGCGACGATGTCCTCGCCCCAGCTGTGGAACACCCCGCCCTGAAGCCCCCGGTAGGACTGTGGGCCGTTGAACTGGAACCAGATCGGGTAGGCCGTCAGCAACAGCGCCACCGCACCGCCGAGGCCCAGCCCGGCCGCGAAGGTGCCCGCCCGCGCCCACGCCACCCGGGGACGCATCGCCGTGTACGCGACCACGACGACCAGGCAGGCCAGCGCCGTGAGCAGCAGCATCTCCTCGTTGATGAAGATCTGGTACGCCACCAGCAGCCCCAGGACCAGAGCGTTGCGCCGCCAGCGGCCCGGCTCGACCAGCCGGAACACCCGCACCACGATCAGCGGCAGCAGGAAGTTGGAGACGAAGTTGGGCTGACCGTTGGCGTGGTGCACGATGCCGGGCGCGAAGCCGAGGAACGCGCCGCCGACGAAGGCCGCCGCGCGGGAGCGCACCAGATGCCGCGACAGCATCCAGTACGAGGTGCCCGCCGTGGCGGCCAACGCCCCGCCCAGGTAGAGCGCGTACACCACCTGGGGGCCGAGCAGCATGGTCAGCGGCGCCAGCGGCAGGGTCACCCCGAGCAGCGAGGTGTTGGCCATCATGTTCACCCCGTCCGGCGCGTTCTGCCGGGCGGTGAAGAGCGGGTTCTCCAGGTGCTGCACCGAGTACGCGCCGTGCGCGAAAAGCCACTCGAACCAACTGTGGTCGGTGGGCAGGTGGGAGGAGACCCGGTTGTTCACGTCGGCCCAGTAGTTCAGGCAGACGACGACGCCGAGCAGCACGTAGGCTCCGATGGCCAGCGCGTCGGCGCGGGTCGGCCGCCGCCGGGGACGTGTTGTCGTTGATCTCGTCTCGACGGTCTCGGAGACGGGTTTCAGCGAGGAATTCACCACCGGCACAGCCACGACGGGCCATCGTACAGGCGGAACCCCGCCCGCCCGCCGCGCGTAGGGTGTGTGTCAGGGGAGGGCAAGCGTGACGTTGATCGACCTCGGTGAGCTGACCGAGCTGACCGATCCGCCGCCGGCACAGCGCCGCCGTCCCGGGCCGGGTGGCCGCCGGGTAGCGGTCGTGGTGGTGGCACTGATCGCGCTGCTGACCTTGGCGGGCGGCGCACCGCCGGCCGGGCGGATCCACGCGATCGTTCCCGCCGCCCTGGGCAGCGACCTGTTCATCGCAGCCGATCAGGTCTTCACGGTCTCCCCGATGCCCGGGGTCACCGACGGTAGCCAGGAGCTGCTCGCCTATCCACGGCCCGACCGTCCCACCGTCGCACCGCAGCGGTTGACGCCGTTGTGGCGGGTACCCGTGCCGTCGGGCAACCGGGTCTACCGGGTGCAGCCGGTCGCTGACGCCGGGCTTCTGGTCGCCATGGCTCGGCAGGACACCGCCACCAGCGAGACCGTGCGACTCGACGCGCGCACCGGCGAGGAGCGCTGGCGGGTGCCCGGCATCGCGGTTCTCGACATGCCCGGCCGGGTGCTGCTGCGTACCTTCAGCGACAGCGAGCCGAACGTGCTACGGGTGATCGAGCTGGCCGACGCCCGCGAGCTGTGGTCCATGTCGTTGTCGGCGGCCAGCGTCGATCACTGGCAGCGGGAAGACGGAACGCTCGACAGCATCGTGGTCGCGACGGTCGACGGCGAGGTCCAGGTGATCGACCCGATGACCGGGACGGTGCGGCACCGCCTTCCCCCGCCCGCCGACCAGTCGAGCAGTTACCAGCAGGCGTGGGTGACCGGCGATCTGGTGACGGTGGTCCGCAATTCCCGCACCGTCACCGCGCTCGACGTCGATGATCTGGCCGAGCGCTGGCAGGTGACCGTGCCGACGGCGACCTACGTCACCGGCTGCGGGCCACTGCTCTGCGCCGGGCTGGCCGGCGGCGGGCTGCAGGTCCTCGACCCGGCCAGCGGGGCGGTGCGCTGGAGCAGCGAGGAGATTCTCGACATCGTGCTGGTGGGTGACGGCAACGTCCTCGCGGTGGCCCGGAACACCAACGAGATCGTCACGCTCGCCCTGAGCACCGGTGCGACGGTGACCGAGCACGGGTCGTGGAACATGGTTGCCCGCTACGAGTACGCCCCGCAGGTGCTCATGGTGCGTGCGGTGGCCGAGGTGGGGCTGGTGCTGGCCCGGCTCGATCCCACGGGGGCGCCGGCCCGCCGGCTCGATGTGCTGCCGGGCGCCGGCGGTGACTGCCAGAGCCGGTACGACCTCGTCGGCTGCCGTCTGTTCGACGGTGGCTACGGCATCTGGCAACTGCCCGACTGACTCCGCACGGCCGGCTCGGCTCCTTCCCGGCCGGTCAGGCCGACACCCGTCACGGGTGGCTTGGCTGGCGGCGTTACGTTGTCGATGGTCGGTGGGCGGACAAAGGGGCGGGCATGCGGGTACTGGTGGTCGAGGACGAGCGCAACCTCGCCGACGCGATCGCGCGGGGGCTGCGCAAACGGGGCATGGCGGTGGACGTCGCGTACGACGGCGACAGCGGCCATGAGATGGCTTTCGTGACCCGGTACGACGTGGTGGTGCTCGACCGTGACCTGCCCGGCCGGCACGGCGACCAGATCTGCGCGGAGTTGGCCGCGTCCGGCGAACTGACCCGGGTGCTGATGTTGACCGCCAGCGGCACGGTCGCCGACCGGGTCGAGGGGTTGCAACTCGGTGCCGACGACTACCTGCCGAAGCCGTTCGCCTTCGACGAACTGGTCGCCCGGGTGCAGGCGCTGGGCCGACGGGCGACCCCGGCGGCCCCGCCGGTGCTGGAAATGGCCGACCTGGTGGTCGACCCGGCCCGCCGTACCGCCACCCGGGGCGGGGTGCCGGTGGAGCTGACCAACAAGGAATTCGGCGTCCTCTGCGAGCTGCTCAAGGCCCAGGGTGCGGTGGTCTCCAGCGAGGAACTGCTGGAACGCGTCTGGGACGCCAACACCGACCCCTTCACCACAATCGTCCGGGTCACTGTGATGACGCTGCGTCGCAAGCTTGGTGATCCACCGTTGATCGAGACCGTGGTCGGGGCCGGCTACCGGACGGCCGAGGTGGTGCAGTGACGGGCACCGCGGGCCGCCGGCTGCCCGCCCTGCGGCGGCCCGCCCTGCGGCTACGTCCCACGCTGCGGCTGCGGCTGACCCTGCTCAACGGCGTGTTACTGGTCGGTGCCGGCGCGATCCTGGTGCTGCTGGCCTGGCTGCTGGTGCAGGACGCGTTGCGCCCCACCGACGAACTGCTGCCCGGCACCACAGTGGTGCTCGCTGACGGGAGCACGCTGGAGGCCGCCGCATGGCAACAGCGGCTCGTCGACGCGGCCTCCGGGGAACTGCTGGCCAAGGGGCTGGCCGCGCTGTTGGCGATCGGCGTGGTCGGCGTGGTCGGGGCGTACGCGGTCGCCGGGCGTGCGCTACGCCCCCTGCACCAGGTCACCGCGACCGCGCGCCGGCTCGGCGAGACCACGCTGGACCAGCGGATCGGCTACTCCGGGGCGAACGACGAGGTGGCCGAGCTGGCCGACACGTTCGACGCCATGCTGGACCGGATCGCCGCCGCCTTCGAGGCGCAGAAGCGGTTCGTGGCCAACGCCTCGCACGAACTGCGTACGCCGTTGGCGGTGATGCGTACCGAGATCGACGTGACGCTCAGCGACGACGAGGCGGACACCGGCGAGTACCGCCGGATGGCGACCGTGGTACGCGACGCCTCCGAACGTGCCAACGGGCTGGTCGACGCGCTGCTGGTGCTGGCCCGGAGCGAGGCGCAGACCGGCCAGCGGCTCGGCCGGCGCAGCGAGTTCGACCTGGCCGCCGGCACCGTCAACGCGCTCTCCGCCGTACGCCGGGAAGTGGAGCGGATCAAGCTGGCGGTCCAGACGTCGCTGGAGCCGGCGCCGGTGGTGGGTGACCCCGGGCTGCTGGACCGGCTGGCCGGCAACCTCATCGAGAACGCGGTCCGCTACAACCACCTGCATGGCCGGCTCTGGGTGCGCACCGGCTCGGACGGTCAGCGATCCTGGCTGGTGGTCGGCAACACCGGCTTCGAGGTCGACCCGGCCGACGTGCCGGGGCTGTTCGAGCCCTTCCGGCGGGGCGGCCGGGAGCGGACCGGGGCGCGCGGCTCGGGCCTCGGCCTGTCCATCGTGCGCGCGGTCTGCGACGCGCACTGCGGCACGGTGACCGCCGTCGCGCAGCCCGGCGGCGGCCTGGAGGTGACCGTCAGCCTGCCGGCTGCGGAAACCGCCCGCTGACCCGTCGCCGTCAGCCGTCGATGCCGTCGGCGGGCAGCCGCAGCACCAACACGTCCATCGGCGTACCCCACGGCAACATCGACCTCGCGACCTGCACCCACCCGGCCCGCTCGTACATGCCTCGGGCAGCCGACTCCGGGTTGGCCGCCAGGGTCGCGACTGGCTCCGGCCGCCCGTCGAGCAGACGTCGCATCAGCTCGGCACCGACGCCCCGGCGGCGGCACCGTGGATCGACGATCCATTCCATGACCGCGAGCTTGTCGGCGGCGTGGATGTCGGGGGGCGGATTCCGGTCGGCGTTACGCCACCACACCCCGGCCGGCATCGTCCATCCGTACGCCGCCCCGATCAACGCATCATCCTGGTGGGCGGTGTGCAGGGTGAAGCCCGCCCGCTCGGCCTGCTCGGGCAGACCGTCGCGGAAACCGGCCACCTCGTCCGGCCCCTCTTCGTAGGGTGGCTCGGCGTACACCAGCCCGTACAGGTCAGCCAGGACGTCCACCAGGGCAGGGGTGAGGCTGGTGTGGCGAACGTAGGCGATGGCCATGGCCGGCAGCCTATGCGCCGACGCGGGCGGTCAACTCCCCGTACGCGGACCGCCGCCGCTCACCTGCCGGAACGGCGTCCGCCACCTGCCTGGCCACGGTCAGCAGCAGTTCGTTGCGGTGCTCGGCCGGCAAACCATCGAGCAGGTCGGCGGCCAACCGCAGCCCGTCGGGGATGTCACCGTCCCTAACCAAGCATGCGGCCTTGTGCAGTTGCACCTGGGCGCGGAGTCGCGCCTGCGACTGCGGATACAACGCGAGTGCCCGGGTTTGTGCTCGCTCCGCCTCCACGACGCGACCGGCGTGCGTGTACACCCACGAGGCCGTGTGATGCAGCCTGTGCTCAGGCCATCCCCAAAGTGATCCAACATCGTTGATCACCGAAGTGGGTAGCTGTTCCGCGAGGCGCGACAGTTGCTCGACGGTGGCTATCGCCTCCGCATGCCGTCCAGCCAGCGACAGGGCCTGCGCCCGTCCGGCCAGCAGACCGCATGTCGCCGCCGATGCCCGTCGAGGTAGCAGCGGCATCGCTCGGTCCGACAGTTCCACCACCTTGTCGGGATCACGGCCGTCATAGCAGCCGTTCACCACATCCCACGCCCACCCTGCGACAACAGAGTCCGGATCAGCGGACTCCTCGGCGAGTCTGCGCGATGACCGCCACCACCTGCTGGCCGCCCAACCCTGCCCCGAGGCGACCATCTCGAACGCGACGACCAGCGATAACTTCGACGCGGCCCGCAGCAGCCCTGCCCGCTCGGGCCCATTGGTCACCGCGAGCTGATGTTGTAGAACGGTCAGGTCGGCGGTGAGCTGGCGTTCCAGCAGGTCGGCGGGGAGCCGGTAGTAGTCGTAGCCGTAGCCAGCGACGATCTGGTCCCATTCGTCGGTGTGCCCTGCGACGGTGGTGAAACCGTGGCGGAGGGCTTCCAAATTGACCATCGGGGCGACAGCCGGCGCGGCGGCCAAGGCACCCATTGCGAGGAACCTGCGCCGGTGCATGTCGGCCTCGCCTACCTGCTGCTGCCAGAGCTGTACGAGTGCGCCGCCCAGACCGAGCGCGTCGTCGCACGCCTGCGCCAGCTTCCGGGACGGGTTTCGGGCACCCCGCTCCACCTGGGACAGATACGAGTAGTCGATATGGGTTGCCGCTCCCAGCCCGCGCAACGACAAGCCAGCCGCCATCCGGTGCCGTTTCAGGGTCGCCCCGAAATCCTCCATCGGCACCTCCACCGCGTTGGCTGTGCTGTGGGCCCACTGCTCACACCTTTCCGCACACGCAGGGTAGTCGGCAACCTACGTTCAGGTCCGCGCCGATTGGCCGGAAGCCGAAGGGGATGAACGCGCTACTTGTCGCTGACGTCGTGGTCGAGGCGGGTAGCTGCGGAGTCCTCAGGGCTGCGGTGACCAGCCAGCCGTACCTGGCATCCCCCGTCTGGGACGGTGCCGCCTGGTCACCGCAGCCTCCCGACGACAGAGAGGTGCGGCGTGCCGGCAGACCTTGACGTGCCACCCGGCCAGGTGCTGCTCCTGCTGGCTGGCGAGTGGTAGCCGGAGCCCGGCAGGCCGGCTGGCCTCGACATCCTCGTGTCGGTCGTCGCGGTGAGCCGGCAGGTTGCCGGCGGGCTGGTCCTGACGCACGCGCACGCCTGCGACCACCGGAATCCCGACTGCGGTCGCCATCACTGCTGGGAGGCGTACGTCCTCGTGGCGGCCATCAGGTCGTGCCTGGCCGGCGCACGATGACCAGCGGCGAACCTGGCGACCGGCGGCGGTTGGCGGACGCGTCGCATCCGGACCGACACCGCCCTGGTCGCCCTTCCTGGGACTGTGCGGGGTGCGGCGACGCGTGGCCCTGCGGCACGGTACGCGGCCATCTGCTGTGCGCGTACGGCCCGGGCGTGTCCGGTCTGTCCCTGACGATGGCCGCCCACTTCTACGACGCCATCGCCGACCTGCCCGACATGTCGCCACAGGAACTGCACCTGCGCATCGTCGGCTGGGTGCGCCGTGCGCAGCCCATCGCGGAGGTACGGTGCATGGGATGCGTGCCGACGATCCTGCCCGGCATCGAACACGACTGCGGCGGATTGAAGATCCCCACCGACGAGGTGCGCTTCCGGTGTGTCTGCCCGGAGCCCGAATGTCTGCGTAGGCAGGGACGCAGTCCGTCCGGCGGGCCGGCGGCAACGCCCAGACCGCTACGAAGCCGGCGACGGTGACGTGACTCACCGATGTCACATCCGTGGCCCGGCTGGTGTCTTCATGGCATGGCGGTCCACCAACCGTCGGACCGGCTACCGACGCAGGAGGAGACATGGAGTCCTCGACCCGCATTCCCCCGGCCGAGATCAGCGGCGTCAAGGGAGCGTTGATCAAGCGAATGATCGAGAAGAAGCTGGGCAAGGTGCCGACGGCGGTGGGCGTCTACTGGCACAACCCCAAGGTGCTGTTCGCCAGCTTCGGCCTCGGCGGCAAGCTGCAGAAGTGGAACGCCTGCGACGAGGGCTTGAAGTCGTTCGCCCACATGGCGGTCGCGTCGCTGGTCGGCTGCACGTGGTGCCTGGACTTCAACTACTTCGAGGCCCGCAACAAGGGGCTCGACGTGGAGAAAGCACGCGAAATCCCGCGGTGGCGGGAGGCGGACGTCTTCACTCGGCTGGAGCGGGACGTCCTGGAGTACGCCGAGGCGATGAGCCAGACGCCACCGACAGTGACCGACGAGCTGGTGCACCGGCTGCACGCCGAGCTGGGAGCTGCCGCGGTGGTCGAGCTCACCTCGGTGATCGCATTCGCGAACATGACCACGCGGGGCAACGTGGCGCTCGGTATCGAGTCCGACGGCTTCGCTGCCACGTGCGGCTTGAAGCCGCTGGCCGAGCGACCGGGAGTAGCGTCCGCGTCATGAACGAAGACCCCTTCGTCGCTCACCGCAGCCTGCTGTTCACTGTCGCCTACGAGATGCTCGGCTCGGTCTCCGACGCCGAGGACGTGGTGCAGGAGACCTGGCTGCGGTGGGCAGCCTTGGTCGACGCCGAGCGCGGCCAGGTGCGGGAGCCTCGGGCGTACCTCGTCCGGATCGTGACCCGGCTCTGCCTCAACCGGATGCGCACGCTCGCCCGGCAGCGCGAGGATTACGTTGGCGAGTGGCTGCCCGAGCCCGTGCTGACCAGCCCGGACGTCGCCGAGGACATCGAGCTTGCGGAGAGCGTCTCGATCGCCATGCTTGCGATACTGGAGACGCTGCTACCGACGGAGCGGGCGGTCTTCGTGCTCCGCGAAGTCTTCGACGTGCCGTACGACGAAATCGCCGAGGCGCTGGACAAGTCGTCGGCGGCGGTGCGCCAGATCGCGACGCGGGCTCGCAAGCACGTGGCGGCGCGTAGGCCCCGGATGTCGGTGAGCCGCACCGAGCAGGAGCAGGTGGTCGAGCGGTTCCTCGCCGCCCTGACCACCGGCGATGTGCCCGGGCTGCTCAAGGTTCTGGCTCCCGACGTGCTCGTCGTGGGCGACGGGGGCGGCCTGGCCCCGACGATCCCGAAGCCGGTCCGCGGGGCCGCGAAGCTCGCCCCGGTGATGGCCCGCTTCGCCGAGGTCGCGCACGACGCCAGGGCTTTCGTCGTCGACCTCAACGGCGGCATCGCGGCGCGCATCGACCCCGGCGGCGAAAACGACACGGCTGTGTCGTTCGTCATCGAAGACGGCCGAATCACCCGGATCTACGCGATCCGCAACCCGCACAAGCTCGAACGGCTGGGCGAGGTAGCCGAGCTTCGACGGTGAGTCGAGGCTCGCCCACGCGCTCGCGGCCGGGTCGGCGATCACCAGCCTGCGGCCGTGAGCGCCACATGATTGCCGACCTGGCCGGCGGTCAGGTGGTAGGCGCCATGTGCCCGGCTGCATCAGCTGTGTACGGGGTTGCGCGGCAGGTGTGGCGGTGCGAAGATCGCCAGGTCAGCCCGACCAAGGAGGGGGGTGCGTCGATGTTCACGATGATGCTGTCCGCGCCCCGCTCTGCCGGCTGATCGCTCATCCTCGCGGGGCACCTGTAGCGGGATCGCTGTCCCGTAACTCAGCGGACCAGTCACGCCAGTTCTGACTGCCCCGACGTCCGTGCCCGTAAGTCCGCCTCCGATCCGCCACGCCGGGTAGCGCCTCTCGCAGGCTCGGCGATTCGGCGGCCGGAAGCCGACAGCGCCGCGGCGTCGATGGCGAACACCACGAGGGACGACACATGAGCGCACGGATCCACAACATCGGAATCGACTGTCACGACACGTACGCCCTGGCCGGTTTCTGGGCCCAGGTCTTCGAGTGCCCCCGCCAGCCGGACGACTTCCCGGGTGACCCGGAAGCCATGCTGCTGCCGCCGGGTGGTCCGGAGGTGCTGTTCCTGGCGGTACCCGAGGGCAAGACGGTGAAGAACCGGCTGCACCTCGATCTGGAACCCACCGACCGGACCCGGGACGAGGAGGTCGAGCGGCTGCTCGGGATCGGAGCCCGGCACATCGCCGACCACATCGGGCCGAACGGGGCCGGTTGGGTGGTGCTCGCCGATCCGGAGGGCAACGAGTTCTGCGTACTGCGCAGCGCCGCCGAGAAGGCGGCGGCCCGGCAGGCGGCGGAGGGAACTGTGACGGACGCCTGAGCGGAGCGAGGCCGTGACATCGGAGCGGCGGGGTGCCGCCGCTCCGATGTCGGTCCTGCCTGCCGATCAGCGGCCGATGCCGTCCAACGCGGCGATGTCCTCGGCGGACAGCGAGAGCCCCGCCCCGACGACGTTCTCGCGCAGGTGCGCCACCTTCGAGGTGCCGGGAATCAGCAGGATGTTCGGTGAGCGCTGCAACAGCCAGGCGAGGGCGACGGACATCTGTGTCGAGCCCAACCGGGCGGCGACGGCCGAGAGTGCCTCGGACTGCACCGGCGAGAAACCGCCGAGCGGGAAGAACGGCACGTAGGCGATACCGTCGGCGGCGAGCTGTTCGACGAGGTCGTCGTCGTGGCGGTGGGCGAGGTTGTAAAGATTCTGCACGCACACCACCGGGGCGACCGCCCGCGCCTCGGCGACCTGCTCGGCGGTGACGTTGCTGACGCCGAGGTGACGGATCAGGCCCTCCTGCTGAAGCGCGGCGAGGGTCTCGAACGCCTCGATGATCGAGCCGGGCTGGGGGCCTTCGGCGTCACCCATCCGCATGTTGACCAGATCGAGGGTGTCGACCCCGAGGGTGCGCAGGTTCTCGTGGACCTGCCTGCGCAGATCCTCGGGTCGGCGGGCCGTCGGCCAGCCGCCCCGTGCGTCGCGGTTCGCCCCCACCTTGGTGGCGATGAGCAGCGACTCGGGATAGGGGTGCAGTGCTTCGCGGATCAGCTCGTTGGTGACGTGCGGCCCGTAGGCGTCGCTCGTGTCGATGTGGCTGATTCCCCGGTCGACGGCTTCGCGCAGCACGGCCAGGGCGCCGTCGCGGTCGGCGGGTGGCCCCATCACCCAGGGGCCGGCGAGTTGCATGGCACCGTACCCGAAACGGGTGACTGCCCGATCGCCAAGTGTCCAGGTGCCGCCGGGAAGGGAAGTGCGGGTGCTCATCGTGTCGCTTCCTCGCTGGAGAGACGGTGGCATGTCTTGCTTGCCTGCATCATTCTTGGAGCCACTTCCCATCGGGAAGTAGGCACTTCAAAGTGCGTAACGCCTCAGCAGCGAGAGGACAGCAATGACCACGATGAGGGCAGCTCAGCGGCAGGCGCAGGCCAAAGCGGACTACAACGCGTTCCTCGCAGCCTGCCCCAGCCGCCAGCTGCTCGACCGGATCTCGGACAAGTGGGTCGTGCTGATCCTGTGCGCGTTGGGCGGTGACTCCTCCCCGCAACCCGACGGGTCGGCCGCGCCGAGAGCGATGCGTTACTCCGAGCTCGCCCGCCTGCTGGCCGGGGTCAGTCAGAAGATGCTCACCCAGACCCTGCGTTCACTGGAGCGTGACGGCCTGCTCACCCGTACCGTGACGCCGACCGTCCCGGTCACCGTCACCTACGAGCTGACCGACCTCGGTCTCTCGCTCCACCGCACGACACGGGAGATCAGGTACTGGGCTCAGGCCCACATGGGCGAGGTTCTCGCCCACCGCGACGACCACGACGCAGCCACCTCATGACGCGCTCGTGGCCGCCGCCCTGTTTCCGGCCGTGATCAATCGCGTTGCTGGATCTGACCGCGGATGGTCACGAACTCGGCCTGGGCGTCGGCGCGGGACGAGAAGAACAGCACGATCAAACCGACGCTGCCCCGGTCGGCCCAGGCGCAGACGCCGAGCGGCACACCCTCCGTCTGGCCGTCGCCGCAACTGGCTTCCCCACCGAGCGGACCCGCGTCGATCGAGGTCATGTTGCGGAGCGCGATGCCGGCGGTCAGGCTCTGGACAGCCGCGTCGAGCTCCTGCTTCGGGTCGGACATCAGACCGGACGCACCCGCGATCATGACGAGGTTCTCGCCGGTCGGGCTGCCGTAGAACGCGGCCACCGCACTTGTCTCATTGCTCACCGTGGCCCGGATCTCGCTCAGCATCTCGTCGGCTGCCTGCTGCAACTCCGGTTCGGTGAGTTTGGGACGGCCGGCCAGGGTGGCCGGGGCGACCATCCGGGTCCGGGTGGCGTCCACGGCCTCGCTGACGTCGTCCTTGACCGCGAACCAGATGGCAGTGCCGCCACCGCCGCAGAGCACCAGCAGGACCGCGAGAACGATCAGCACGATCATCCAGACCCGGAACTTCTTCTTCGGCGTGCCGGCCGGCCCGGGGCCGGGGAAGCCAGGACCGGGAAATCCCTGACCGGCCTGCCCCGAGCCGGCAAGCGCAGGACCGGGAAGCCCCGGACCGGTGGGGTGCGGCTGGCCGGGTGGTGGGTAGGCGCCGGGCGGCGGGTAGGTACCGGGTACCGGTTGGCCGGGTTGCTGCGGCGGCACCGGCTGGGCGCCGGCCGATGGGTACGACGCCTGGCCCGGCTGGGGGTACGCACCCGGGACCGGGTTCGGGTACGTGCCTGGGGGTGGGTATGTGCCAGGGGGTGGGTACGGACCGGCGGCCGACGGGTTCTGGTGCTCGTCCGAGGGGTGGGACATGCGGTCAGCTCCTGGGTTCGGGTGGATCGGTCATCGTAGCCAGGTGGTTCATCCGCACCCGCAGCACCACGAGAAAGCGATTCGCGGTGGCCACCTCGTCGGGTGACCACCGCGATCGGTGTCGCTCGTCTCCGCTCAGCCGGCCAGGCTGGCCGCGCCGCGCGGCAGGAACCGCTTACCGGTGACCCGCTCGCTGGTGCCGGTGCGGTCCAGGTACGGCGTGACGCCGCCCAGGTGGAACGGCCAACCGGCACCGAGGATCATGCACAGGTCGATGTCCTGCGCCTCGGCGACGACGCCCTCGTCCAACATCAGCCGGATCTCCTGCGCCATCGCGTCCAGCGCGTTCTGGCGTACCTGCTCCTCGGTGAGTGGCTGGTCGCCGACCACCAGCAGCTTCGCCACCTCGGTGTTGATCTCGTCGTCGACGACGATCGGCTGGCCGGAGTCGGCGATCCGCTTGAGATTCTCACTCACCCCGAACCGGTCCGGGAAGGCCGCGTGCAGGGTGCCGCCCACGTGGTACGCGACGGCCGGCCCGACCAGTTGGAGCAGCGCGAGCGGACGCATCGGCAGACCCAGCGGGTCCAGCGCCCGGTTCGCCACCTCCAGCGGCGTGCCAGCGTCGACGGCGGCGAACACGGTGCCCAGGAAACGGGTGAGCAGCCGGTTCACCACGAACGCCGGGGCGTCCTTCACCAGCACACTCGACTTCTTGAGCTGCTTGCCGACCGCGAACGCGGTGGCCAGCGTGGCGTCGTCGGTCCGCTCGCCCCGGACGATCTCCAGCAACGGCAGCACCGCGACCGGGTTGAAGAAGTGGAAGCCGACCACCCGCTCCGGGTGCTCCAGCTCCGCCGCCATCTCGGTGATCGACAACGACGAGGTGTTGGTGGCGAGCACCGCCTCCGGCTTGACGATCTTCTCCAGCTCGGCCCAGACCTGCTTCTTGACGTTCAGGTCCTCGAAGACCGCCTCGATGACGAAGTCGGCGTCGGCGAAGACGGACTTGTCGACCGAGCCGGACACCAGGCCGTACAGCTTCGCGGCCGTGCCCTTGTCCATCCGGCCCTTGCTGACCGCCTTCTCGATCTGGGTGTGCACATAGCCCACACCCTTGTCGACCCGGGCCTGGTCCAGGTCGGTCAGGACGACCGGCACCTGGAGGCGGCGGGCGAACAGCAGCGCCAGCTGGCTGGCCATCAGGCCGGCGCCGACGATGCCGACCTTGGTCACCGGCCGGGCGAGGCCCTTGTCCGGCGCGCCGGCCGGCCGCTTGGCCCGCCGCTGCACCAGGTCGAAGGCGTACAGGCCGCTGCGCAGTTCCTCGGAGAAGACCAGGTCGGCCAGGGCCTCGTCCTCCGCGGCGGTGCCGGCGGCGAAGTCGGCGTCCTTCGCCGTCTCCAGCAGGTCGAGCGCCTTGTACGCGGCCGGGACCGCGCCGTGCAGACGCTGGTCCAGCGTCTGCCGGGCGAAGTACAGCACGCCGGCCCACATGTCCTTGTCGACGTCGGGCCGGGTCACGGTGACCTCGCCCCGGACGACCCCCGCGGCCCACTCCAGGGACCGCTCCAGGAAGTCGGCCGGCTCCAGCAGCACGTCCGCGATGCCCAGCTCGGCAGCCTGCTTCGGCTTGAGCATCTTGTTCTGCATGAGCGGATTCTGGATGATCACCTGGGTGGCGGCGGGGATGCCGATCAGGTTCGGCAGCAGTTGGGTGCCGCCCCAGCCCGGGATCAGGCCGAGCGAGACCTCCGGCAGCGCCAGGGCCGTCGCGCCGCCGGACAGGGTCCGGTAGTGGCAGTGCAGGGCCAGCTCCAGGCCGCCGCCCATCGCCGCGCCGTTGACGAAGGCGAAGGTCGGTACGGAGCTGTCCTTGAGTCGGGCGAAGACCCGGTGACCCAGCCGGCCGATCTCCAGCGCCTGCTCGCGGTCCGCGAGCTGCGGCAGGCCGGTGATGTCCGCGCCGACGCAGAAGATGTACGGCTTTCCGGTGACCGCGATGAACGCCGGGTCGGCCGCCAGCGCGGCGCTGATCGCCTCGTCCAAGCTGGTCAGACCGCCGGGGCCGAAGGTGTTCGGCTTGGTGTGGTCGAATCCGTTGTCGAGGGTGATCAGGGCGGCCGGTCGGTCCAGCCCCGGCACGTTCACCTGCCGCAGCAGGGCCTTGGTGACCACCTCGTTCGGTGCGGCGAGCGTGCTCACTTGTCTCCACCCTCCGTCTGCGCGGACCCGGTCCAGTGCGGGTTCTCCCAGATGACCGTGCCGCCCATGCCGATGCCGATGCACATGGCGGTGATGCCGTAGCGGACCTCCGGGTGCTCGGCGAACTGCCGGGCCAACTGGGTCATCAGCCGTACGCCGGAGGACGCCAGCGGGTGACCGATGGCGATCGCGCCGCCCCACGGGTTGACCCGCGGGTCGTCGTCGGCGATGCCGAAGTGGTCGAGGAAGGCCAGCACCTGCACGGCGAACGCCTCGTTCAACTCGAACAGGCCGATGTCGTCGATGGTCAGGCCGGCGATGCGCAGCGCCTTCTCGGTCGACGGGATCGGGCCGACACCCATCACCTCCGGCTCGACGCCGACGAAGCCGTACGACACCAGCCGCATCGCGACCGGCAGGCCCAACTCGCGGGCGGTGGCCTCGTCGGCGAGCAGGCTGGCGGTGGCACCGTCGTTGAGGCCGGCCGCGTTGCCCGCGGTGACCTTGCCGTGCGGACGGAACGGGGTCTTGAGGGTGGCGAGTTTCTCCATCGAGGTGTCCCGGGGAGCCTCGTCCACAGTGGCCAGGCCCCAGCCGTTCTCCCCGTCGCGGATCGCCACCGGCACCAGGTCGTCCTGGAGCTTGCCGTTGGCGTACGCCTTCGCGGTCTTCTGCTGGGAGGCGAGGGCGAACGCGTCGGTGCGCTGCTTGGTGATGTGCGGAACCCGGTCGTGCAGGTTCTCCGCGGTGGCGCCCATCACCAGCGCGGACGGGTCGACCAGCTTCTCGGCGATGATGCGCGGGTTCGGGTCGACGCCCTCGCCCATCGGGTGGCGGCCCATGTGCTCGACGCCACCGGCGATCGCGATGTCGTAGGCGCCCATGGCGATGCCGCCGGCGACGGTGGTCACGGCGGTCATCGCCCCGGCACACATCCGGTCGATGGCGAAACCCGGGACGGTCTTGGGCAGCCCCGCCAGCAGCGCGGCGGTGCGACCGATGGTCAGTCCCTGGTCGCCGATCTGGGTGGTGGCGGCGATCGCGACTTCCTCGACCCGCTCCGGCGGCAGTTGGGGGTTACGGCGCAGCAGTTCGCGGATGCAGCGGATCACCAGGTCGTCGGCGCGGGTGTTGGCGTACATGCCACCCGCCTTGCCGAAGGGGGTGCGGACGCCGTCGACGAAGACGACATCCCGGACTTCACGGGGCACGATGAGCCTCCTATTCGACCACGATCCGGTCGTCCGCGCCGTAACCGACGTGACGGACCGGACGAAGGTCGCCAGCACTGGCGTTTCCCCGATGCTACTCGCCAGTAATAACCCCCGCGCCACCTCCCCCTGTAACCCACCCCACACCACACCCCGCTCCGTGCCCGCTCCCGCGCCCCCTGCGGTGATCAAGAAGTTTGCGTCAACCCGCCGGCGTGTCGCCGACCCACACTTCTTGATCACCGGGGCGGGGGC
>NZ_JAGPXQ010000090.1:0-1436 GCF_018070435.1 Micromonospora sp. C51
GTCCTACCTTCTTGATCGTGATGACCGCCCAGTTCGTAGGGTTGGCTCATCCGGGGGTGCTGGGTGTGGCTTTCATCGGGTTGCCGTTGATGGCTCAGGAGACCTGGCCGCCCAGCACCCCGCGACGACTCGGCCGCCGATTGGGAGTTGCGAGTAGATCGCTGTGTAGGACCATGCCGGCGAGGTCGTCTCCGGACCGACTCACCAACGAACTTGTGGAGGTGACCGTGCCCAAGGTGTGGGCCGGCGTAGATATCGGCAAGGCGCATCACCACTGTGTGGTGGTCGACCAGAACGGCGACCGGCTGCTGTCGCGGCGAGTGGCCAACGAGGAAGCGGAGTTGCTGACGCTGCTGGCCGATGTGCTGGCACTGAGCGACGAGGTCACGTGGGCGGTCGACGTGGCCGACGGCGGTGCGGCTCTGCTGATCGCCTTGCTGATCAACCATGAGCAGCGGCTGGTCTATATCTCTGGTCTCGCGGTGAACCGGGCCGCCGCCGGTTACCGCGGAACCGGCAAGACCGATGCCCGCGACGCCGCAGTGATCGCCGACCAGGCACGTATGCGCCGTGACCTCAACCCGGTGCGCCCGGGAGACGAGGCGGCCGTCGAGTTGAAGATCCTCACCGCCCGCCGGAGCGACCTGGTCGCCGACCGGACCCGCACCATCAACCGACTGCGCGAGCAGTTGCTGAACATCTTCCCCGCGCTGGAACGTGCCCTCGACCTGACCAACCACGGCCCGCTGGTGCTGCTGACCGGCTATCAGACCCCCGCAGCTCTTCGCCGTGTCGGCGTCGCGCGGTTGCAGACCTGGCTGCGTAACCGCAAAGTCCGCTCGGCCGGCACCATCGCCGCCGCCGCTGTCGAGGCCGCCGACCGGCAACGCACCACGCTGCCCGGCGAGAAGCTCACCGCCCAGATGGTTCACACCCTCGCCAAGGAGGTGATCGCCCTCAACGAGAAGGTCAGCGAGATCGACAAGCTCATCGAGGGCCGGTTTCATGAGCACGAACTCGCCGAAGTGATCTCCAGCATGCCCGGCATCGGCGCGCTGCTCGGCGCTGAGTTCCTGGCCGCCACCGGCGGCGACCTCGACGCCTTCGGCACCCCGGACCGGCTGGCCGGCTTCGCCGGCCTGGCTCCCTCGCCCCGCGATTCCGGACGCGTCAGCGGCAACCTGCACCGCCCACGCCGCTACCACCGGGGCCTCCAGCGCGTCTTCTACACCTCCGCGCTGATCAGCATCCAACGATGCACCGAGTCGCGGCGCTTCTACGACCGCAAACGCGGCGAGGGCAAACGGCACACTCAGGCCGTACTCGCACTCGCCCGCCGCCGAATCAACGTCCTGTGGGCACTCCTGCGTGACAGACGGTGCTACCAACCCGTACCGCCTGCCGCTATCGCGGCTTGACAACGTCATTGGGAGGTC
>NZ_JAGPXQ010000091.1:0-1391 GCF_018070435.1 Micromonospora sp. C51
GGGACTGCGTAGATTTCCGTGTTTGACCTGGGTGTGGTCCGTTGGACAGGACGTTGATCCTGTCCGGGAAGGACCACGTCATGGCAGACAAGAAGAACGCTGTTCAGCTTCCGCAGCCGACGGCGGCTGAGGTGGAGTTTGCGCAGCAGCTGGTCGAGCGGGCCAAGGCCGACGGAGTGTCGTTGGTCGGGCCGGGTGGGCTGCTGGCGGGGATCACGCGCACGGTCCTGGAGTCAGCGCTCGACGCCGAGCTGGATGCTCATCTTGACGAGGCTGGTGTCGACGAGGAGTCGGGCCGGCGGGCCAATGTGCGTAATGGGCACGGGGCGAAGACGGTGCAGACCGAGGTCGGGCCGGTGCGGATCCAGGTGCCTCGGGATCGGGCCGGGTCGTTCACGCCGCGGATCGTGCCGAAGCATGTCCGCAGGTTGGACGGGTTCAACGAGGCGATCCTGTCGCTGTATGCCAAAGGATTGACCACCGGGGAGATCTCGGCGCATCTGGCGGATGTGTATGACGCCGAGGTGTCCCGGGAGTTGATCAGCCGGGTCACCGACAACGTCCTGGAGGAGATGGAAGCCTGGCGGCAACGGCCCCTGGACCGTGTTTATCCGGTGGTGTTCATCGACGCGCTGGTGATGAAGATCCGTCAGGGGCAGGTCGCGAACCGGCCCGTCTACGTCGTGGTCGGGATCAGCCTCGACGGAGAACGTGACGTGCTCGGTATGTGGGCCGGGACCGGCGGGGAGGGCGCCAAGCAGTGGGCCGGCTACCTCACCGAACTACGCAACCGCGGTGTCGAGGATGTGTTCATGGTCTGCTCCGACGGGCTGAAGGGTATGACCGACGCGATCGAGCAGGTCTGGCCTCTCGCGGTGCACCAGCAGTGCGTCGTGCACCTCGTCCGCGCCAGCCTGCGCTATACGAACCGGAAAGACTGGCAGAAGATCACCCCGGCGTTGCGGGAGATCTACACCGCCCCGACCGTCGCCGCCGCCGAAGCCCGGTTCGAGGAGTTCGCCACGCAGTTCGGTGACCAGTACCCGGCCGTGATCCGGCTCTGGCGCCAGTCGTGGCCGCAGTTCGTGCCCTTCCTGGACTACGACCACGAGGTCCGCAAGGTCCTCTACACCACCAACATCATCGAGAGCCTGAACGCCCGGTTCCGCCAAGCCGCCCGCAGACGCGGGCACTTCCCGACCGAGCAGGCCGCGATGAAGGTCCTCTACCTCGTCGTCCAGCAGAAACGTAAGGGCGGCGGGAGCATCACCGGCCGGGTCTACGGTTGGGCCAAGGCCCTCAACGCCCTGATCCTCGCCTACGGCGACCGGATCATCATCTAACAGCATCGATCACACCACAGGCCCAAACACGGAAATCGACACACTCCC
>NZ_JAGPXQ010000092.1:0-1386 GCF_018070435.1 Micromonospora sp. C51
ACCACACTTTGTAGCCGTTCAGGGTGTCGACCTGCGCCGCGGTGACTCCGGCACCGTCCAGTGCAGGGCTGTCCAGAAGGCGCCGGACCTCGCTGATCCGCGCTTCGACGAAGTCCTGGTCGTAGTCACCGGCGAAGGCACGCAGCAACGACACGCCCTCGAGCCCCAAGGTGTAAGCGAGCGGATGCTGGTAGGCCACCACGCGACCGTAGCGACGACGTGCGGATCGGACTACCCAATTCCCGCACGGCTCAGCCCTGCTCTGGTTTACGCCGACACGTGACTGGCCACCGCACGGTAACGAGCGATGACCGATTCACCGCACAGGCGGAAGCCGTACCGATCGTCGGCCATGCCATCAAGATCACGTGTACCCACATCGGCACGATCGGACGGAACCAGGGCCGGCTCGGCGCAACGCTGCGTAGCGCGCGGCTTGCGGCTCAGATCAGTGCGGGCATCGAACGTTGTAGGGAACGAGCTGCATCTGTATGGGTTACGGAATGCCCCTGCCCCACCCTCACCGTCGTGGATCTGCACTCGGTAGTGTGCCGTGCCCTGTGCGCCGTCACCTGTGTGCTGTGCTGGGCCTGCGTTGTGTGCTGGGGAGTCGAACCCCTGCGCCTGCCCTCGGCGCGCCAGGAGTGAACCGGATTACCCGCCGGCTCTCGGGTTCGTGCACGCCTCCACGTCGGCTACCTGCTCCGCAACCTCTCAGTCCAGCAGGTCAACCTCCCAGTTCGTCCGCTGGATCACGGTGTCGACCTCGCGAAGTTGTCGGGCGAGGTCGTCGGCCTGGCTCCGCAGCTGCGCCACGGGCAGCGCCGGGATCATCTTCAGCTCCGACCGCAACTGCCGAAACCCGCGCTGGCCCTCCCCGGCTGCGGCGTCGGCGGCAGAGGTGACCACGCTGTGACGCAAGCGCAGCACGTCGCGGCGGGCCAGCGCGTCGGTGAGTGTGCCACCCTCAACATGCGTGGCGGCGTTGGTGCGGTTGATCCGCCGGATCAGCGTCTCCAGTTCCCCAAGCACCTCGCCCGCCTCCACCAGAAGTGCCGCGGCGTCTTCGGCAGGCGTCTCACCCTCCTGGTATCGAGCACTGGCGACGATGCGGGCACGGAGTTGTTCGGCGCGACGCGCCGCATCCGCGCGCAGCGCAAGAGCCTCAGCGAGCTTCATGGGCACCAGTATGCCCAGCGAAGATCACTGCCGCCTTCCAATTTCCCGGACCACGGCACGACGGAGCAGCAAGATCGGCGGGGGCTTGACCCCTGATCCTGGACACGGGGTTTATGCGGCCGGGGCGAGCGTAGCTGGCGTCGGGCGGGTGTTCTTCTCGTAGGTGATCGGTGATTGCTGTCGGAGGCGTGAGTGGCGTCGGACGGT
>NZ_JAGPXQ010000093.1:0-1286 GCF_018070435.1 Micromonospora sp. C51
TAGATGTGTCATGAGTTGTTGATCATGCTGCTCGGGTGAGGCTGATGTAGTTCCGGTCGGGGGTGAGGTGGAAGTGGCCGAGGGGTTGGCCGTCGTGGTGGTAGACGGTGATCTGGTTTTGGTCGCGGATGGCGGTGACGGTGGTGCCGGCGTGGGTGGTGCCGACGCTGGTGCGGTGCCCGGCGACGCGGATGGCGCCGGTGCTGTCCACGAGGCAGCGGTGCAGGGTGGCGTCGGTCTGCAGGGGCAGGCTGGCGGGCCCGCCGAGGCTGGGCGCGTCTGTCCATGCCTGGGCGGGGGTGGCGCGTCGTGGTAGGGCGCTGTGGCGTCGTTCGGTGTTGTAGTAGCGGCGGTAGACGTCCAGATGGGTTTGCAGCTCGGCGCGGGTGCCGGGGGTGGGTTGGGTGCTCAGCCATTTCTTGAGGGTTTGGTGGTGGCGTTCGACCTTGCCGCAGGTCTGTGGATGGTAGGGGCTGGAGTTGATCGGCCGGACATTGTGGTCCAGGAGGCACTGGACGAACGTGGAGATCGATCCGGGCCGGGTGAGTCGGCTGGTGAACGCGGTGCCGTTGTCGGACAACACGATCGCTGGGACGCCGTACTCGCCGAAGGCCTGCCTGACCGCGGTGACCGCACCTTCGGCGGTCTCCGCGATCGTCGCGTGACAGCCGACGAGGGTTCGGGTGCAGTCGTCCAGGACGTCGAAGACCGCGGCGAGGCTGCCGTCGGCGAGCCGAACGTTCGTGGCGTCGATCTGGTAGCAGTCCCTGGGCCGGGCGTAGACGAACCGTCGGAACGAGCTGCGCGGCCGTTTCGCCGGGTTCCGTTCGAGCAGGTCATGTCGGGCCAGGACCCGGTTGATCGTCGACCTTGAGGGCACCCGCCATGCCGGACCGGTAGCGGCGTGCACCTCGATCAGGGCGTCACGGATGAAATCGGCCCCATTGTCCAGACCGAGTTCGGCGCGCAGCTTGCAGATCCAGGCATCCAGATCCGGCGGCGTCACCCGCGGACTGCTGTGCGGCCGCCGGGAACGCGCATGCCACTCACCCTCGTCCCGGATCCGCGCCTGATGCCGATACACCGTACGGACGGACACACCATGCTCGCGCGCGAACTCGGCCACATTGATCCGTACCCCCGCAGCCAACTGAGCATCGAGCAGGTTCAAGACATGCCGCCGAGAAGCCATGCCAGGCACCATGTACCAGCCCGCCCAAGATCCCTACCAACTGACACATGTATCGGGACTTCATCACTGACAGATGTCATGGGACTGAATAGTT
>NZ_JAGPXQ010000094.1:0-1258 GCF_018070435.1 Micromonospora sp. C51
TGATGTTCCCCGGGTTCGGTGGAGTCGGGTTGGTTGACTCGTCAGGCTCGTCGCTCGTTGAGGAGAGACGTGCCGAGGAGATACCCACCGGAGTTTCGTCGCAAGGTCCTCGATCTGCTCAAGGCCGGCCGGTCTGTCGCGGAGTTGGTCCGGGACTTGGAGATCAGCGATCAGACGATCTACAACTGGCGCCGCCAGGAGCTGATCGACACCGGCCAGATGCCGGGTGTCACCTCTGCCGACCAGGTTGAGCTGGTCGCGGCTCGACGGCGTATCGCCGAGTTGGAGACTGAGTTGGCGGTGCATCGCCGCGCGGCTGAACTGCTCAAGGAGGTGGTGCCCCCAAAAGACCGGTACGCGGTCATCCACCGGATGGCCGCTGAGGGACTCCCCGTCGAGATCTGCTGCCGCGTGCTCGTGGTCTCGGCGTCGGGGTACTACGCCTGGCGCAACCGACCACCATCGCAGCGGGCGCTGCGTCACGCGTGGTTGACCGAACAGATCCGCGCGGTGCATGTGGCATCCCGCGGCACGTACGGTTCCCGCCGGGTGCACGCCGAACTGCGGATGGGCCGCGGACTCGTCGTGGGCTATCACGCGGTGGAGATGCTGATGCGCCGTGCCGGCATCCACGGCCTGCCCGGTAGTCGCCGTCCCCGGCCGAAGCACCAGACGCCGACTGCCAGTGATCTGGTCAACCGCGACTTCGCCAGATCGTCGCCGAACCAGTTGTGGGTCACCGACATCACCGAGCACCCGACCCGCGAGGGCAAGGTGTACTGCGCGGTCGTGCTGGACACCTTCTCCCGCAAAGTCGTCGGCTGGTCCATCGATGCCACGCAGACAGCCACGCTGGTGACCAACGCCCTGAGCATGGCCATCAGCAACCGCCAACCGTCCGGCACCGTGATCCACTCCGACCACGGAGTGCAGTTCACCTCATGGGCCTTCACCCGCCGAGTCCAGGAATCTGGCCTGGCACCCTCAATGGGATCCATCGGCGACTGCTACGACAACGGCATGATCGAGTCGTTCTGGGGCCGCATGCAGACCGAACTACTCAACCGGCGGAAGTGGCGCACCCGCATCGAACTGGCCAACGCGATCTTCGAGTACCTGGAGATTTTCCACAACCGACAACGCCGCCATAGCTCACTGGGCATGCTCACCCCGATCGAGTATGAGAAGCTCCACCCGATCGCCCTATCCGCAGCCTGACGCCAACCAACACGGCTCCGAGAAACCCGGGGAACATCAA
>NZ_JAGPXQ010000095.1:0-1239 GCF_018070435.1 Micromonospora sp. C51
TAGTGCCGTGACCACGAACGTTCGCGGTGTTGGATGACACGCCGTTCGGCTTGTCGGCCGGGCGGCGTCGCGGCGGTCAGGCTGTGGCGGTGGCAGATCCCGTACGCGTGCGGCGGCTGAGTGATCAGGAAGGTCAGCAGCTGCTCAGAATCACCCGCCGGGGAACCGGTTCACCGATCCGACTACGGCGGGCGATGGTCGTGCTCGCGTCTGCCGGCGGGAACACGGTGCCGGCGATCGCTCGTCTCGTGCAGGCTGATGAGGACACGATCCGGCAGGTCATCCATCGGTTCAATGAGATGGGGATGGCCAGCCTGGACCCTCGGTGGGCGGGTGGCCGTCCCCGCCAGATCAGTAGCGACGAGGAGCAGTTCATCGTCGAGACGGCCAACACCCGCCCCGAGAAGCTGGGGCGGCCGTTCACCCGCTGGAGCGTACGCAAGCTCGCCGACTACCTGGGCTCGCACGCCGCCCGCCGGATCCGTATCGGTCGGGAACGGCTGCGGCAGATCCTGCATCGGCACCGGATCACCTTCCAGCGGACCAAGACGTGGAAGGAGTCCACCGACCCCGACCGGGACGCCAAACTCGCCCGGATCGAGTACGTCAGCAGCCAGTTCCCGCGGCGAGTGTTCGCGTTCGACGAGTTCGGTCCCCTGGTGATCCGCCCGCAGGCCGGCGCCGGCTGGGCGCCGGCCGGGCACCCACACCGGCTGCCCGCGAACTATCACAAGCTGCACGGGGTCCGGCAGTTCCACGGCTGCTACTCCGTCGGCGACGACCAGCTCTGGGGCGTCGTGCGGCGGCGTAAGAGCGCGGCCAACACCCTCGCCGCGCTCACGTCGATCCGCAAAGCCCGCCCGGACGGGGCACCGATCTACGTGATCCTCGACAACCTGTCCGCGCACAAAGGCCGCAAGATCCGGGCGTGGGCGGCCCGAAACAAGGTCGAGCTCTGCTTCACCCCGACCTACGCCTCCTGGGCCAACCCGATCGAGGCCCAGTTCGGGCCGCTACGCACCTTCGTCATCGCCGGCTCCAACCATCTCAACCACCCCGCGCTGACCCGGAAACTGCAGGCCTATCTGCGGTGGCGCAACACGAACGCCCGCCACCCCGACGTCCTGGCCGCCCAACGCCGCGAACGCGCCCGCATCCGCAGCGAACGACAACAACGCTGGGGCCAACCCGCCACCCGCGCAGCCTGACCCAACACCCCAAACGTTCGTGGTCACGGCA
>NZ_JAGPXQ010000096.1:0-1149 GCF_018070435.1 Micromonospora sp. C51
GGTGGTTTCTAGGGTTCAGTGCAACTGATCTTGGTTGTGCTGGAGGTGTTGGTGGCCAGGCCGGGTGTGGTGACGTTCGGGCATCGGCAGGTGTTGGAGCATTTGTGGGGGTCGGGGCGAACGATCTCGCAGATCGCGGGGCTGTTGGGGTTGCCGGTGTGCACGGTGTCGCGGGAGGTCGCGCGGTATCACAGTGCGCGGCACGGGACGAAGAATCCGCTCGGGCGGTCGTTGCCGCCCGGGCGGGCTCGCCGGCCGTATCGGTGGGGGTATCAGGCGCAGTGGGCGCAGCGGCGGGCTGACACGGCGCGGCGGCGGCCGAAGGCGTCGAAGCTTCGGCCGGGCACGCGGCTGCGGCACACGGTGGCGGGGAAACTGGCGCGTAGGTGGTCTCCGAAGCAGATCGCCGCGTGGTTGCGGGCCACGTACGCCGACCGTCCGGAGTCCCAGGTGTCCCACGAGACGATCTACCAGGCGATCTACGTGCAGTCGCGGGGTAACCTGCGCGCGGAGTTGGGTCGACAGGTGGCGTTGCGCTCGGGTCGTACCCAGCGGCGCCCGCAGTCACGCGCCGCGGGCGCCGCCCGGAGCCGTCGGCCCTGGATCGGGGATCTGCACATCAGCACCCGGCCCGCGGAGGCCACCGACCGGGCCGTGCCCGGGCACTGGGAAGGTGACCTGGTCATCGGCAAAGCCGGCGCGTCAGCGATCGTGACCCTGGTCGAACGGGCCACCCGCTACGTGATGCTCGGCGCCCTACCCAACGGCCGCGACAGCGACGCCGTCATCGCCGTGCTCACCACCCTGGCCACCCGGATGCCGGCACACCTACTCCGGTCGCTGACCTGGGACCAAGGCGTGGAAATGGCCACCCACCCCGTGTTCACCGTCGCCACCGGCTGCCCGGTCTACTTCTGCGACCCCCACAGCCCCTGGCAACGCGGCAGCAACGAGAACACCAACGGCCTGCTACGCCAGTACTTCCCCAAAAGCAGCTACGACTTCCGCACCATCGACCAGACCGGCCTGGACGAGGTCGCCCACGAACTCAACACCCGACCCCGCGAAACGCTGGACTGGAACACCCCAGCCCAACGCCTCGCACAACTCATCACTCCCTAACGATTGCACTCACCCCTTGACCCCAAG
>NZ_JAGPXQ010000097.1:0-978 GCF_018070435.1 Micromonospora sp. C51
GGGGCTTGACCCCTGATCCTGGACACGGGGTTTATGCGGCCGGGGCGAGCGTAGCTGGCGTCGGGCGGGTGTTCTTCTCGTAGGTGATCGGTGATTGCTGTCGGAGGCGTGAGTGGCGTCGGACGGTGTTGTAGCGGTGTAGCCAGCGGAACGTGGTCAGGCGTGCTTCGCGTTCGTCGGTGAAGGTGCGGCGGCCTTGCAGGGTCTCGCGTTTGAAGGTGGCGTTGAACGACTCCGCGGCGGCGTTGTCGGCGGAGCTGCCGACCGCGCTCATCGACTGTCGGACCCCGGCTGCGGTGCAGGCCTCGGCGTAGGCCCGGGAGGTGTACTGGGCTCCGTGGTCGGTGTGCATGATCGCCCCGTGCAGACTGCCCCGGGTGCGCTGGGCGGCGTTCAGGGCGTCGATGACCAGGTCGGTGCGCATGTGATCGGCGATCGCCCAGCCCGCGAGGCGCCGGGAGTGCAGGTCCAGGACGGTGGCCAGGTAGAGGAACCCACGGTCACCGACTGGTAGGTAGGTGATGTCGCCGACGTAGCGCTGATTCGGCTGCCCGGCGGTGAAGTCCCGGCCGATTAGGTCCGCAGCCTTCGCCGCGGCCGGGTCCGGCACCGTCGTACGAGTTCGTCGGCGCAGTCGCAGTCCTTGCACGCCGAAGCGGCGCATCACCCGGGCGACCCGTTTACGGTTGATCGCCAGCCCGGCGTCGCGGAGTTCGGCGGTGACCCGTGGTGCCCCGTAGGTGCCGTCGTGCGCGGTGTGCACCGCCCGGATCCGGTCCACGAGAGCGACGTCCGCGGCCTGGCGGGCGGCTCGCGCTTCGGCGGTCGAGCGCCAGTAGTAGAAGCTCGACCGGGACACCCCGATAGCCGTGCACAACCGCTTCACGCCGTAGCGTGCCTGGTGGTCCGCGACGAACTGGAAGCGGTTCACCAGCGCGTCTCCCCGGCGAAATACCGGGCCGCCTTCCGCAGAATGTC
>NZ_JAGPXQ010000098.1:0-865 GCF_018070435.1 Micromonospora sp. C51
GGCATGCTCACCCCGATCGAGTATGAGAAGCTCCACCCGATCGCCCTATCCGCAGCCTGACGCCAACCAACACGGCTCCGAGAAACCCGGGGAACATCAAAGTCTCTACAAGATCCGGGGCGGTTCAGAGGGCATAGCTACTTTGAGCCGCACAAACCCCTCTCGAGCCACTCCCCGGGCGGTAGCCGGCGGGCGCATGCCAGATGAGAGTCACACCCTAAAGTCGGGTGGACAGCCGCAAAGAGAGCGAACCCGCCGGCTACCTCGACCCAGCCTGGCGGGCCCGTGTCCTGTTCTGCCGCCGAGTGGGCGTCACGGTACGTGACATAGCGGCACCGGTGCTGGGTGCGCGGTCGTGCTGATGTGCGCGCGTTCGGTTCCGGTGGGTCGGATGCGTTCGTGGCGTCATCCTGTGGCCCCTACACTGCCGATCGTGGCGTTGACGGCGTACGAGCAGGGTTTGTTGGCTGTTGAGCGGCGGGAGTACGCGGCGGCCCGGGAGCTGCTGGAGCTGGCTGGCGACGACCCTGACGCGCTGTTGCTGTCAGCTCAGCTTGCCGGAGAAGGGCTCGGCGGGCCGGTGGACACGGCCAGGAAGCTGTCGCTGTACGAGCGTGCCGCCGATCTGGGCAGCGCGGAGGCCGCATACAACCTCGGAGCGATCCACGCGAACGCGCGACGGTACGCGGTCGGGTTGACCTGGTACCGCCGCGCGGCGGATCTCGGCGATTCCGCGGCCCTTCGTATGGCCGGCATCATGTACGCCACCGGGCAGGGTGTCACGGCAGACTTCGTCGAAGCGGAACGGCTACTGCTGGCGGCCGCGGTGACCGACGCAGGTCAGGTCTCGTTCGACCTCGGGACG
>NZ_JAGPXQ010000099.1:0-846 GCF_018070435.1 Micromonospora sp. C51
AGTCGGTCATGATCGTGGTGTAGTTCGACCCGAAGCTGCCGGGGAAGTTCCCGATCGGCATGCTGGCCCGGTAGATGCGGCCGTTGTCCCCGGCGAAGAACAGGTACATGTTCTGGTCGTCACCGATGAGCGCCTGGTCGATCGGGCCGGTGTTCGAGTTGGAGATGCTTCCGGTGAACAGCGTCTGGTGCGCCGACCAGCTGTTCACGTTGGTGGGGTCGGTCGAGGTGCGGTACGAGAACGCGGGACCGCCCCACTGGTAGGCCAGCACCCAGACGTTGCGGGGCGCGAAGTAGAACAGCGACGGCGCGACGGCTGCGAACGGCATCTGGTTCTGGCTGGCCGAGCCCATCTGGTTCCAGTTCGAGAACAGCCCGAAGTTCATCGAGCCCCAGGTGGTGCCGGTGTCGTGCGTGGTGCCGTAGACCAGGTGCTGACCGTTGTACGGCGCGTGCGTGAAGTCCTTCAACGACACCCACCCCGACCGCGGCTGCGCCAGCGCACCCGTCGACGACCACCGGTACGACGACGGCAGGTTGCAGGTACCGGTCGGCGGTGGCGAGGTCGGCGGCGTGGTGGTCGGTGGCGTGGTGGTCGGCGGGGTGGTGGGACCGCCGAGGGAGACGAGCCGGAACTGCTGGTTGCTCTGTCCGTGGCAGTCGTACAGCTGAACCTGGGCGCCGTTGGAGGTGCTCCACACGTCCAGGCATCGCCCGGACTGGACGCCGGTGATGGTGCCGTTGGAGTTGACGTTCCATTGCTGGTTGGTGCCGCTGTGGCAGCTGTAGATCTGGATGGCGGCGCCGTTGCCGGAGCCTGCGGCGTCGAGGCACATGTCGCCGTAGA